>CAYVGM010000083.1:4023-10236 GCA_964451125.1 uncultured Chitinophagales bacterium | reverse complement strand
GGCATAATATTGCCACTGTCTGCAATAGCCATCAGTTGCTCCATAGAAACAGGATAAAAGGCAAATGCAAGTTCCATTTCGCCACTGTCCACACGCTTTTGTAATTCTTGCAAACCGCGTATGCCTCCCACAAAATCAATTCGTTTATCGGTGCGTTGATCAACAATATTTAAAACCGGAGCAAGCAGAAAATCAGATAATATACTAATATCCAACACACCGATTTCATCCGCGTTTTTATAGGTATCTTCTTTAGCCGTGAGTTTATACCAACTGCCCTCCAAATACATGGAAAACTCGTGCAGTTGTTTGGGTTTATAGATATTAGATCCCATTTTCTCTATCGTAAAATGCGCACTAATTTTTGCCAATAGTTCGTCTGTTGTAAGTCCATTGGTATCTTTTATCACCCTGTTGTAATCCTGAATCTGTAATTGATTAGCCGGAAACAAACACGACAGGAAATAATTATACGATTCAGTGCCGTTATGTTGCGGATTTTCATCACGCAATTGTTGACCCACCTTAGCAGAAGCCGCAGTACGGTGGTGTCCATCGGCAATATACGATGAATCAACATGGGTAGAAAAAAGTTCGGTTAATTTATACAGTAAAACCTCATCCTCTATTTTCCAAAGCTGATGTCTTACCTGTTGAGAGTCTGTAAAATCATTATCTGCCGCATGTGATGCCATGTATTCCTGAATAATGGTATCAATTTCCGCCACGTTTTTATACGCTAAAAAAACCATACCCGGCTGTGCCATCTTGGTTTTCATGTGTTTGATACGGTCGTTCTCTTTAGCCACCAAGGTCAGTTCGTGTTTTTTTATGTCATTATTGAAATAATCATCAATAGCACTTCCTGCCACCAAGCCGGTTTGGGTTCTGCCATCCATCGAAAGTGCGTAAATATAATAGCACGGCTTTTCATCTTTTACCAAAATGCCGTCTTTGATAAATGCATCAAAAATTTCTTTTCCTTTTTGATAAACAGCTTCATCATAAGGATTGATTTCCATATCAAAATTGATTTCGGGTTTAGATATTCTCAAAAAAGAATACGGATTGTCTTTAGCTTCCACTTTAGCTTCCGCAGAATTTAAAACATCATAAGGCTTGGCTGCTACCAGTTGTACAATATCTTTTCTTGGGCGAAGACCTTTGAATGGGCGAATAGTAATCATGAATAAAGTGTTATAATGTTAAATGTTTTGTTTTCTATGATATAATGTAATTTATATATTACTTAAGTAGTGAGTTTCCAATATGCTTACAATTGCACCTGCGGTATAGCCCAAAAATGCCAGCCAGCCTATGCGTTTGGCATACCACATAAAGTTTATTTTTTCGATACCCATAACCGCTACTCCGGCCGCAGAACCTATGATTAATATACTGCCTCCTGTTCCGGCACAGTAGGCAATAAAATGCCATAAATGGTGGTCGGTTGGGAAAGAATACATACTTTGCGTTGCAGATACCAAGGGTACATTGTCAATTACAGCCGACAATAAGCCTATGGTATAAATGATGATGTTATGGTTGCCCACAGCCACATCAAGATGTTGTGCAAGCGATTCCAAAATACCCGAAACATCTAATGCGCTTACAGCAGTGAGTATGCCGAAAAAAAACAAGATACTCGGCGTGTCTATTTTTGACATGGCATTATACACCGAATACCCAAATCTGTCTTCTTCGTTTTTTTCTTTGTGTAGTAAATCAGTAATTACCCACATAATACCCAAACCCAGCAACATACCCATGAAAGGCGGCAGGTGGGTTATTGTTTTAAAGATTGGTACTGAAATAAAAGTCAGTACTCCCAGTATAAAAACGATCCATCGTATAGCATCAGGTTGATGGTTGTCTTGTTTTTCCTGTACAGGAGCTTCAACTTTTCCTTTCATGATAAAGCTGATGACCGCGAGAGGAATCAGTAAGCTGACGGCACTGGCCAGAAATATTTCTTTGATAATAGATAATGCGGTTATTTGACCTTTTATCCAGAGCATAGTCGTTGTAATATCACCCATAGGACTCCATGCTCCGCCCGAATTGGCCGCTATAACAACAATGCCCGCAAAAAACAAGCGATCATCCTGATTGGCGATTTTTTTGCGCAATAATGAAACCATGACTATTGCAGTAGTCAGATTATCTAAAATGGCAGAAAGAAAGAATGTAATCCAGGCTATTATCCACAACAATAAGCGTTTGTCATTAGTAGTTATTTTCGAAGCAATAAGCTCAAAACCCTGATGCTGGTCTATAATTTCTACTATGGTCATTGCGCCCAGTAGAAAAAGCAAGATGCCGGCAATTTCCGGCAGAAACTCATGTATAAAACCATGGCTGGCATCTTCTTTACCGGAAGTCATAATCCAAACCGTCCACAAGATAATTCCTGTAATAAGTGCCGCACCGGCTTTGTCAAAACCTAATTTGTGTTCAAAGATGATAGCAAAATACCCAAGACAAAAAATCAATAATAGAATTGCTTCTATGCTCATGGGTTAAATATCCAAAAAATCAGGCTATTTACAAAAATCATCGGCTGATTATTGCTCAAATCCTGAAACAACTTCCGCCAGGCATTCTTCGCTGTAGTGTTTCAGAATCGTAGATGTTTTCTTATAATTCTTAGAAGGATGGTAGATAAACAAGCAAGAACCACCTTTTATTAAGGAAATGATTTTTTCATTTTTTTCTATGGGTAATGCCGGACAGCCTTGGCTTCTGCCCAATTTACCGTTGGCATTGATAAAATCATAGCTAACATAATCAGCGCCATGAATTACGACACCTCTGTCGCGTGCATTTGAGTTGATGCCGGGCTCCATGCCGTCCAGTTTCAACGAAAAGCCATTTTTTCCGCCATACGTTTCGCCGGTAACATAAAAACCTAAGCTACTTTGATAAGATTCAGCCCCATTAGAGAATTTTTCGGCATAAATTTCTCCACTGTTTCTGCCATGTGCACACAGACTCTTCGCTATTATTTTTTTAGTTCTTAAGTTGATTACGAATAAACGCTCTGTGGTAGAGGGTTTGCTGAAATCTACGATGGTTATAATGTCCTTTTTTTGTATTTGACCCTTTTCATCCAAATAAGCATAACCACTTAATGCCGTTTTCATAGCCTCATCCGAAACAACGGCAAAACAATCTAAATAGTCTTGCACCGTAGTATTTTGCTCGGTTTCAGCTACTGCAACAGCAGGGTTTTGCTCTTGCTTAATAACCAAATGATTTTCGTCGCCGAATGATTTTGTATAATTAAGTGGGAAAAATAATACCGCCCACATCAAGAAGATGGATTTGCGAACCATTAAATAAATTTTTGTTGTTTACGTGATGTAAAAAACGACTGATAGGCGTGTTTTAGTATTCCAAAAATAACTAATACAAGGTTTTTATCCTCATTTTCAGTGAGCTTAATTCTTAAAAACCTGTTAAACTCCTGCTTTTTAGGAAAAAATTAAGCTTTCTAAATAATAAATAATTGATAATAATCAATAATTGCAACAAAATTGCAAAATATTTTATCAAATGCAATAAAGTTGCAAATACTGCGTTATCTTTATTAACTAAAAACATGAGTATGAATACGAAACAAACAAAAACGATGGACGAAATAGTTTTCGAAAATCGAAACAAGGCTTATGGTGCTTATGTGCTGCGCCGTGAAGTAAGTAAAAATGAAAAAATTGGATTTGTGATAACGATCCTGTTATTCATTTCAGCACTTTTTATGGGTAAGTTGGCTCAAGGATTATTTAGCAATGGCTTAGCCTTGGTGAACAATGAGGGGAAAACGGTATCTTCTCAACTGACTGATGTTTTTACCGAGGAATATGTACGCCCTAAACCGGAAATAAAAACAGAACTACCCAAGGAATTACCCAAAACAGCACCTGTACAAAATGTAATCCCTGTAACCCAACCACAACAGAATACACAGGATTTTAGAGAAATGAATGCCGTAGAAGATAACAAAGTAAATACAGATAATTTAGCCAAACAAATTGACCTGGTTGATAAAACAGTTGGAACGGTCACCACACCAAAAGATCCGGATTATGTGGCAGTGGTTTCAACACCTGCCGTAGTAACCAGCACTCCTGAACCTGTAAAAGTTGTAGCTGAAAGACCCAGACCAGTGGCGGAGGTTATGCCCGCATTTCCCGGCGGACAAGCCGCATTGCTGGCTTACTTGAAAAAGGAAATGTCTTACTATTCATTTTCTGATAATGAACAAGACGGCAAAATCTTTATTCGCTTTTATATTGATTTGGACGGAAGTGTAAAAGAAGCTACTGTGGTTAAAGATGATGTGGGTGGGTATTTCGGTAAACGAGCTCTTAGTGTAATTAATAAAATGCCGAGATGGTCGCCCGGAAAACAAGGCAACCAAGCCGTGAGAGTATTTTATACCATCCCTATCACATACAAACAATTAGGCAGTTAAGGCTTAAGATTATTTGTTACTGATTTTTTTAATCTTGTTTAGCAAACTTTTTGCATATTTATTCCTCCTAAAACAGAAGAATGAGCAAAACCATTTTGATAACCGGAGCAACGGCAGGAATTGGCAAAGAAACAGCAAAACAATTGGCTGCACAAGGGCATTTGATTTACATTACCGGACGAGATAAAAGCAAATGCGAAGAAACCCTGCAAGTGCTTAAACAAATTAATCCAACAGCTGCGGGAGGCTATTTTTTATCTGATTTTGCTGATTTGAGCAGTGTTCGAAAAATGGCAAATGAAATTAATAATACACTCCCGCAATTAGATGTGTTAATCAATAATGCAGGAGGTGTTTTTGCCAAGCGCGAACTAACATCCGAAGGCTATGAAAAAACATTATGTGTCAATCATTTGTCTCCATTTTTATTGACTAATTTATTATTGCCCTTGCTACAAAAAACACATGCCGCAAGGATTGTAACGGTGGCTTCTGATTCACATTACCGAGGCTCTCTTGATTTTAACGATTTGCATTTTGAAAAAAACTATTTTATTCTGAAAGCCTACGGGCGCAGCAAATTGTGCAATGTATTATTTTCAAATCATTTGGCTAAACAATTAGAAGGAACGAACGTTAGCTCAAACAGTTTACATCCAGGGCATGTGGTTTCTGATATTGGTGCAAAAACATCTAACCCTTTTTTCAAATGGGTATGGAAAACGGTTAACAACCTGACAGGAATACCAACAGCAGAAGGAGCTAAAACCAGTGTTTATTTAGCTAGCGCTGATGAAGTGGCTTCGGATAACGGTTATTATTTTGATAAATGCAAACCCAAAACACCATCTAAATTGGCACAAGACGAACAACTTGCAGAACAACTTTGGGACGTAAGCAAAAAAATGGTTGGGATTTGAGTTGTAATAAACAATAAAACTTCTTTACAAAAAGATATTGTGTATATTTGTGTAAAAATTACGCATTTATGTCGCTTCAACAAAATATCAAAATTGCCGTAGATGCAATTGTCTTTGGTTATTCGCAACATCAGCTTCATGTGCTTTTGGTAAAACAAAAATACGGACATCTGAAAAATAACTGGGTGATAGCCGGAGGTTTTGTTAAAGACGATGAGACGCTGACACAAGCCGTGAAGCGTGAACTAAAAGAAGAAGCAGGAATTACTGTTGATTACATGGAACAACTCTACACCTTTGGTGACGACATTCACAGAGATCCGCGCTTTAGAGTAATCACCGTTGCTTATTTTGCTTTAGTGAATCCGGCTAAACTTAAACTCGTTGCCGACACAGATGCCGAGGAAGCTCGTTGGTTTCCAATGAATGAAGTACCAAAATTAGGTTTTGATCATAATGATATTTTAAAAGTTGCCATAAAAAGGCTAAAAGATAAGCTGACTTATCAGCCCATTGGGTTTGATTTGTTGCCAAAAGAATTTCCTTTTTCAGATTTGGAAAACCTGTATTGTTCAATCTTAGAAACAGAAATTGACAGACGTAATTTTAGAAAAAAAGTGCTGAGTTTTGGTCTCGTGGAGGAAACTGAAAAATATGCAAATAAAAAGGAAGGCAGACCGGCAAAATTATATCGGTTTAACCGGCAAAAATATCAGCAATTTGTCAAAGAAGGCTATCATTTTGAAATTAAATAAAGATGCAGACACAAAATGCTTTTTACGATACGATAGTCCATTTGCGCTTAGAAGAAGAGGCGGT
>CAYVGM010000083.1:0-3923 GCA_964451125.1 uncultured Chitinophagales bacterium | reverse complement strand
CCGTTATATTCAGATATTAAACAAGTTGATTTTCAAGATGTCATTTTACAGGGCATAGAGGATTGTTTAAAAGC
This sequence comes from uncultured Chitinophagales bacterium, assembly GCA_964451125.1. Lineage (GTDB taxonomy): Bacteria > Bacteroidota > Bacteroidia > Chitinophagales > JADIYW01 > JADJSS01. The sequence continues at coordinate 3,849 of CAYVGM010000083.1, read as the reverse complement.
CTATCATTACTCAGCAATAGGATCAGATTTAGAAATTCAGGAGTCAACTCTTGATGTATTGTTTCAACAACCTTGCTTCAGACAACTTTATCTGGACAGAGTTACAAAATATAAATCAATCAACTTATCCAAGCTGGAAAAAATAGACGAAGGGCTTAAAGAAAATTTCGGCAATTACAGTTCCTTGTATTGGCTGAGAACTTAATGCGGATTTTTCATATATTGCCGTACTAATAAAAAAATTGAAAATTATATGATGGAGTTGACAGATAAATTAAATGCAGTTTTAAAAGAGATAAAAGAAACATTTGTCAGTAAAGATGAAATTATTGATTTGTTGGGAATTAGCCTCTTGGCAAGAGAGAATGCTTTTTTATTTGGTCCTCCGGGAACAGCAAAAAGTGCCATTATCCGCAATTTATCTCAGCATATAGAGCAAGGAAAAAATTTTGAATATCTCCTCACCCGTTTTACTGAACCCAATGAAATATTTGGACCGTTTGATGTACGCAAACTTAAAGAAGGCGAATTGCTGACTAATACAGAAGGCATGTTGCCCGAAGCGTCTATGGTGTTTTTGGATGAATTATTTAATGCTAATTCTGCTATACTCAACAGTTTGCTTATGGCACTGAATGAACGCATTTTCAGAAGAGGAAAAGAAACGCGCAAGCTGCCTGCACTTATGTTTGTCGGTGCCAGTAACCTATTGCCAGAAGACGAAGCCCTGAATGCATTGCTGGATCGTTTTCTGATTAGGGTGCGATGTGATAATGTAGAGCCGGATAAATTGCAGGAGGTATTAATGGCAGGCTGGAAACTGGAACAAAATACCACCCAAAAGTTTACAACGATTACAGCAGACGAAATCAGAATACTTCAACAGGCTTGTAAGCAAATTAATTTGCAGCCAATAAGATCAGCATACATTGACCTGATTCATAATTTAAGAAATACCGGCATTAAAGTGTCAGACAGGAGAGCCGTAAAACTGCAAAGTTTAATAGCTGCGAGTGCATTGATTTGTAAGCGTAAAGAAGCTGTTTTATCTGATTTGTGGGTGTTGAAATACATTTGGGATACAGAAGAACAAGTAGAAATACTGGAAGGGATGGTCAATGCTATCATTGAAAAAGACAAGAGCGAAAAAACCCATCCACAGGCTTTTTACAATAAATCGCCAAATGCCGATGAAGTAATGAAAGAAGTACTTTTTCTTCAAAATAAATGGAAAGAAGAAGGACTGAGTCTGGAAGAAAAGAATGTTGTAAAAGACAAACTTCGTTATGTGCAATCTCGCTGTGACTGGATTCATGACAGAGAGCAAAAAGAATATATACAAAAGGAAATCGATAAGCTATGGAAACAAATACTGGAAGACGTATAGTTCAGTATATTATCGAAATACCGGCTACACGTAAAGATGATTTAGGCAGCATCCGGCACTGGGATAATATTAAGATGGCATCAGATGCTGACAGTATTTGGATAAAAGATATTACAACTCAGCAAATAGACACACCGGAAATCAGAAAACTGCCGCAAAAAAATATTTACACTATTGAACAACAGTTGCTATTTAAACTGAACGGATTAGTACCCACAAAAAAGCTGCCACATGGTTTATTGTGGACACCTGTCGAAAGAGCGTTACCTATAAAATTACCCGACCATACCAATAATCATTATCAACCCGAAAAACTTAAAATCATATTGAAAGCAGTGGATAAGGAACACGAACCTGATGCCCTGTTGATTGAAATGAATGAACTGGAACGGTACATAAAAACCGCCCCTGCTATAAGATTAAACAAGATAAAATGGATAATTGTTAATGACAAAGCACTGCTAATCGGCAAGCCGCTTTTACCCATTAACGGTATTTCATTTTGGTTTAAAAGCCCATTTTTTTTACCATGCGGGATGGACTTTGAATACAGCATTTTACAATCATATTTTATACAGTTGCTCGATCCGCTGAATGAGAATTTCGTAATTTGGTTAAGCAATCAGTCTATCATCCGCTTCTCTAAATATGCGGCAAAGCCACTAAATATTGGATCTTTCAGACTAACACAAGCCCAAAATGAAAGGATAAAATGACAGAGCTGCATAAATACTTTGAGCATAGTACCGATTATATCTGGGCATGGGAGGTGGATGAAATCAGCCCTCAGCAAAATGTATTTATCTTGGCTGTTCCCCATAGTTTCACAATTATTTATCTCAACGAGCTTGTAGATATTTTAGAATTTTTATCGCCACAAGGAGTTCCCATTTTGGGGGCTTTGTTATTAAGTGTTTTGGCAACCGGAAATAACGCAGCTGATGCCCTCAGTGTAGTCAACTTACGTATTCAAAAGCTACTAGCTCTCTATCCGGTTGATACACATATCCGAAATGATGTGAAAGACGCATTTGAATTATTGCATAAAATAAAGAACCTGCCTCCGGAGTATAAAACAAATGACAAACGCAGATTGGTGTTTCAGGTTTTGTTCAGAGATTGTCATAATAAGCTATCAGCTACCAGAGCAATACGCCTGATCAAAGAAATCAACCGAAACGAATACAGAATAGATGAATACGTGCCACCATTTGAATTCGATATTTCTATATTAAAACGCGATTTCCAAACGCTCTCTATTCAAAATAAAAAATTTGACAGCACGCAAGATATTATGCAGGCTATTGCTAAAATGCTGGATGAAGAGATGCTTGCAGAATACTGGGATGAAGAAATGATAGACGAAGAAGAAATTCAACCCAAAAGTTTTATTGACCAACTTAGTACACATCCGGAAACGTTCAGAATTGGTACTTTAATAAAACGAATCTGGGGTGGATTGCGCATTCCGCTTCATCAACAAATACCAAGTGGGCAGCCTTTGGGCGGAATTTCTGACATGACCAATAAAGGAGATTTTGATCGGCTCTTATTGTCTGAATTTGCAAATGATGATGATGTTTTTTTATTGCGTATTGCTAATCAGGAAGCACTTTTTATCCAGCGGGAAGTACCGCCTCAGCAAGATAAAACTACCCGATATTTGCTGATAGATATTACGCTGAAAAACTGGGGTACACCAAAAATTATTGCTTATGCTTTAAGTCTTGCTATTGCCAAACATCCAAAAAATGAAATCACTTGTAAGTATTTTGTTTTAGGAAATAAGCATAAAGAAATTTATCTGGAAGACTTAGACAGTGTGATTTTTAGTTTTAAACAGCTTTCATCAAAGCTGGATTTGTCGGATGGACTTCAATCATTTTTTGAAGAAGAAAAAATTAATGATCATGCTGAAATTTTCATTTTATCTTCTCCAAACACCATTTTTTCTGCAGCTAATCAACAAGCCCTCCAAACATACAGAGCGTATATTCACTATCTTATTACAGCAGATGCAAATGGCGTTATTAATTTGTACAAATACAGTAGTCGAAATAAACGACATTTACAAACCATACAACTTCCTTTAGAAGAATTGTGGACGAATGCTCCTGTTAAGGTTTCAAGAAAGAAACGATATAATAAAGATACAACTCACTTACAAATGCCACTGTTGTTGCCTTTGCCAAAAGACAATACCAACCTCTTTTTGAGTTATGGCATTTTTTATATTTACAGAAACGGAATTCTCTATCAGTTTGCAGAAAATACACCTCAAAAAGGATTTCATAAATTGTTGGAAGGACCTGATTTTTCTTTTGGAGAATTCACAATTCTGAAAACGAATCAAGATAAACAATTGGTTTATTTGGACTTTGAGAAAGATACAATATCCTACCTATCATTTACCACAAAATTGAGCAAGAGGTTTAAATTGGAAGGACTATCTGTATCAACAA
>CAYVGM010000082.1:0-10240 GCA_964451125.1 uncultured Chitinophagales bacterium | reverse complement strand
AAAACCAACGACTATTCATCAAAAATGTATGTAGCGTTTTTAGATGGCTTTTTACACCAAATTGGTATTGATACTTTTGCACTCGGAGGCAACTCGCTGGGTGGCGAAATTGCCTGGAAATATGCACTTGCTCATCCACAAAAAGTTACAAAACTCATTTTAGTTGATCCGGCGGGATATTATTCCAAAGAAAAAGGAAACGGTGCTATTATTTTTACACTGGCTAAAATAAAATGGCTGGCGGCATTGATGAGTAAAATTGATACGAAAATGATTGTCAATAAGACACTGAAAGATGTCTATTATGATGATTCAAAAATAACGGATAAACAAGTGCAACTTTATTATGATATGTCCATGCGCGAGGGAAATCGAGAAAGTTTTTCAGCACGAGTGCAACAAGTTGATCAGGAGCCAAAGCTAGATGTTTCTGCAATAAAAACACCTACGCTGATTTTATGGGGAAAACAAGATATTTTGATAGACATTTCTATGGCAGCAAACTTTACAAAAATTGCGGGCTCTAAATTAATTGTCTATGACAATTGCGGTCATTCACCCCAAGAAGAAATTCCTGCCAAATCTGTTGAAGATGCTTTGCAATTTTTAAAACAGTAATTCCTTTATTTAGAAAAGTTTCTGTTGCTTATTGTGTTCGTTTATAAATAAGTCTGTCCTGAGCTCGGGAAATACCTGCTCTTGAAAATATTTTTTCCGTGCTAATTGAATTTGTAATTTAATAGAATCAGCCAACACGCCTTCGCCCCGCATACGTCTGCCAAATTGTGCATCCTGTATTTCGCCACCGTGTATTTGTTTGGTTTGGTTTAAAATTTTAGCGGCTCTGTCGGGCATGGTTTTTTTTATCCAGTCTGTAAATACTTGTTCCACTTCGCCCGGCAAACGCATAATATTGTAAGCAATTCCCAACGCGCCTGTATTTGCTGATTTTTCCGCAATTTTCATGATTTCCATGTCTGTCAACCCGGGTATGATGGGTGCAATGTTGACCATCACCGGAATCTTGTTTTTTGCTAACAACTCTACTGTCTTTAGCCTGTTTATCGTGGTTGAAGTACGCGGTTCTAACTGTCTTCGCAAATCTTCGTTCAGCGTAGTGATAGAAATAACAGTTTGCACCAGTTGCAGTGAATTTAATTCTGAAAGCAAATCCAAATCCCGTTCAATTAAGCTGTTTTTTGTAATGATGCCTACCGGGTGTTTAAATTCCAGCAGTACTTTTAATAAATTTCGGGTAATTTCCAATTTGCGTTCAATCGGTTGATAACAATCTGTATTGCCCGAAAGCATAATAGGTGATGCAGTATGGCTTTTTTTGTTCAGCTCTTTTTTGAGTAAATCGGGTGCTGTTTTTTTCACTAAAATAATCCGTTCAAAATCCAGACCCGCGCTATATCCCCAGTAGGGGTGCGTGTTTCGGGCATAGCAATACGTGCATCCATGTTCACAGCCCTCATACGGGTTCATAGAATAATCCATGGGTATATCCGGACTGCTTATTTTGTTTATGAATGTTTTGGGAAAGACTTCTATATATTTCGTGGAGTGGTTTTCATCGGTTTGTTCATCGGCTTCCGTTTTATCGTAAATATACGATGAATACCTATGTTCACTATTACTTTGAGCTCCACGACCTTTAATATGATTTTTATTTATTTTCACATATTGAAAATGAATATAGTAAATGAGTATAAAAAAGGAAATCGAATTATTCTGCCTCTTCAGATTCTAAAGAAGCCTGAGAAATCCAGAAATTGTTGTAGCCTTCGCCCAAAACTAAAAACAACATTTTTTGTTGTATCAGTTCCAGCATCGATAATAAAATAAACACTGCGTGTATTTTGCTTTCGCAAGCCTGAAATAATTCGCTGAAGTTTGCTCTTTCTTTCAATTGTATAAACGAAACCAGTTTGCTCTTTTCTTCTTCTATAGAATATTTGAATGGTGCGATGGTGTGTACTACTTTTTCCGTGCGGTTTTTAAATTTCTCCATGGAGCGCATATACGCTTTCAGAAGTTTAAATAAAGACACCGTTTCCAAATCTGCTTCTTCTGCCATAAATTTCACCAATTGGTCAACTTCTTTTTTCTGGTTGCCACGTGCATATCGCAAAGAGCGACTGCCTTCCATGTCTTTCAATACTTCTACAACATCTTTAAAGCGCTTGTATTCTAAAAGCTGTTGTACCAATTCCTGACGCGGGTCAATTTCATTACCCTGATCATCCAGCTCTTTTCGAGGCAACAACATTTTTGCTTTTATGCGCATCAATGTGGCTGCTACTAAAATAAATTCGCTGGCAATTTCAATATTTAATCTTTCTAAATGTTGAATATAATCTAAAAAATCATTTGTTATTTTATAAATAGGAATATCGTGTATGTTTAATTCATCGCGCTCTATAAAAAACAACAATAAATCGAAAGGTCCTTCAAATTGCGGTAATTGTATAATAAATGGTGCACTCATCCTTAAAACTCTGTATTTTACAGAACTAAAAATAGACATTTTATTTTGCGATACCTATGATAGTTATCTACACACCAAAAGTTACCAACAGGATAAAATACGTATTCGATTTTGTTTTTGTGCAATATTTTGGTATGACTTATTTTGTTACCGAAAATAAAGATGAAAGCATAAATGAAGATGATATTTTGTTGGTATATGCCGGAATAAATCCAGTTTCTGGATTTAGTATTTTTCAGGATAATTTATTGTTGGAAGAAACGATTGCAGAACAACGCATTTATGTTTCACGTGAAAACAATTTGCCGGTATTTTTTCAAACCGACGAACATTTCAATATTTCGTTTGATATTTTTTCATGTATATTTTATTTAATCACCCGGTATGAAGAATATTTGCCTCATACTACGGATGCACATGGTCGCTATCTGTCTTCTAATTCTATTTTAGCTAAAAAAGAATTTTCTTTTCGACCGATAGTAGAGGAGTGGTTGTACTATTTTAAAAAAGAGTTGATACGACATTTTCCGCAGCTAAAGTTTAAAGAACATGTATTTCAATACCGTCCTACTTTCGATATTGATAATGCTTACCGATTTTCAGGAAGAAACTGGCTTAAGCACCCACCCAACATTTTTGCCAAAGGCGCTTTGGCTGTTTTATTTCAAAAAAAGCAAGATCCTTATGATGTGTATGATTTTATATTCCGTGAATTAGAGTTGTATGACTTGCACCCAATTTTCTTTTTTCTGCTGAATGATGAAGGAGTAAACGACAGCAAAGTATCACCAAGCAGCAAAAAATTGCACGATTTAATACAAAAAATTTCAAGTGTAAATTATGAAACCGGCATTCATCCGGCTTATAATGCCTTGAAAGAGCAGACTTTGATACAGGAAGCTGAACGCTTGACTTCCATAACTGGAAAGAAAACAGGTGCTGCACGACAGCATTTTTTAAACATACGTTTTCCTGATTACTATAAGGCACTAGTTAATACAGAAATAACTGACGACTATTCAATAGCCTATGCGGATGTAATCGGTTGCAGAGCCGGCACTACACAGGCATTTCCATTTTACAATTTGTCAGAAAACAAAGCTTATCATCTCCTTATTCATCCTGCAGTCTGGATGGATGCTACATTTGCCTATTATCAGACAGAGAAAAAAAATGAGCAAATAATGAAAGATTTTTCAGATTTTGTTTTACATTTAAGGAAAATTAACGGTAGATTAGTAACAATATATCACAACGATTTATTAGCAACGGATAAATACAGATATTTATTTCAAACCATTAACCAACAAGTGAATAAATTTTGAAAAGTATGAAAAAATTATTTTTTACTTTTTTATTAAGTACTTTATTTATAAGTATTTTTAACAATTGTTTTGCACAGGACTACAAGTACTCACAGTTTTACAATTCGCCACTCAACCTGAATCCTTCTTTTACCGGACAAATCCACTCTTTATACAGATTTGTGGCAAATTATAGATTGCAGTATCTTCCTATACAAAAACCGGCACCCTATAACACGTTTTCGTTTTCCGGAGATGTGGGTCTGCTTCGCGACCGTCTGAATGGCGATATTTTAGGTGTAGGTGCTGTGTTTACCAATGACCGCCAGTCGTCAATAAAAAGCAATTTGATGATGGTGTCTGTTGCTTATCAAAAAATATTAACCCAAAAGAAAAACTCCTACCATTATTTAAGTGCAGGTTTTCAATTCGGTTTTACTCAACGCAGAATTGATGTAAACAACTTAGCCTTTGAATCACAGTTTACAGGTACCGGTTTTGATCTCACTTTAGACAATAAAGAAAATTTCTTTAAAGATAAATACGTTAAACCGAATATGAATATCGGTTTGATGTGGACAGGTCGGTTTAATAAAATGCTTGGTGCCTATATTGGATTTTCCATGTTTAACATCATTAAGGCGAAAGACACTTTTTTTGCCTCTGATAATGAGCGTGCTTACCGCATGAATGCTCATGCCGGATTGAATGTAACCATCAAAGACTTCGTATTGATTTCTCCTAATATGATGTATATGCGTCAGGCAAAAGCACAACAAATTATAGGCGGTACCTCTGTGGCATTTAGTCTTTCAAAAGACGAACCGTTCCGTACTGCTGTTTCTGCCGGAGTTTGGTACGATGGAAATCAAGCGGTAATTGCATCTGCTGGGGTTTCATTTTCAGGAGTACAAATTGGGTTAAGCTATGATGCTACTTTCAGAAAAGACTTAAGCAAAGCGGATAAATCTTTCGGAGCTTTGGAAGCATCTATTATTTATACCAGCAAACCATTGGAAAAGAAAAAACGCTATTCTCCATTACTTTGTCCTAATTTTTAAAAAACACATTCCATTAAAATAAAAAAAAGCAATCCACACGGGTTGCTTTTTTTATATCAAATTTTTAGCTGAGCTGTTACTCATAAGCTTATTCAGATTAAGTATTTTATCTGGCATAACACTTCATTTTTTGAACTCAGGAGTTTTATGTATTAACCTGAGTTCGGGATAAGCGTTTCAATTAAAAAATAGTTGATTTTTGATATAGAACCACCTCCTTTTAATTCCTCCTCCTTGTTAAGTTGGAGGAAAAAATGAGAAATCAACTATTTTTTTTATCTTAATTTTCTTAACCCGAACTCAGGTTATTAGATGATTTTTAGCAACGAAAAGCCCCAACAAGCTTTTTGTAATAAAAGCAATGTTTCACGTGAAACATCACTATCCACAGACTTTATATTCACACGTTTATAAAAATGTGAGTTAACTACAATATTGACCTGAGAAAAAGAAAAAACTTGTTTCACGTGGAACAAATCAACACAAAATAAACAATCACTTTATAAACATGTGCAAGAAAATGTGAAATACAGAAATACTTTACAAAGCATTACAGGTTTGGAGCAATAGCATTTTTATTGAATAGACTAATAAATACGTTTGGTATAATCTCTATCTTTGTAGCAATGTTTGCAGAATATGATGTAATAGTAGTAGGTGCCGGTCATGCCGGATGCGAAGCTGCAGTAGCTGCAGCTAAAATGGGTAGTAAAGTATTGCTAGCCACCATGAATATGCAAACCATAGCGCAAATGTCATGCAACCCTGCCATGGGTGGAGTGGCAAAAGGTCAAATCATTCGTGAAATTGATGCCATGGGTGGCTATTCAGGAATCGTATCTGATAAGACAATGATACAATTCAGAATGCTGAATTTATCAAAAGGACCAGCCATGTGGAGTCCCAGAAGTCAAAACGACAGAATGTTGTTTCATTTAGTATGGAGAGAAATGCTGGAAAATACACCAAACATTGACTTCTGGCAAGATATGGTGAGCGAAATCATAGAAGAAAATGGAAAAGCATGTGGTGTAAAAACCAGCTTGGGATTAGAAATCAGAGCTAAAGCCGTAGTATTAACCAACGGTACTTTCCTGAATGGCATCATTCATATTGGTGAAAGACAATTAGGTGGTGGCAGGGCAGGAGAGAAATCATCTAAGGGTATTACCGAACAATTAGTAAGCCTGGGATTTGAAAGCGGTAGAATGAAAACCGGAACACCTCCGCGAATAGATGGTCGCTCATTAGACTATACCAAAATGGAAGTACAAAATGGTGATGACCAAAATGTCGGTTTTTCTTACAAAAACATAGAGAAACCCAAAGAGCAACGTTGCTGCTGGATTACTTATACCAATGATGATGTACATGAAATACTGAAAACCGGATTTGAAAAATCTCCTATGTTTCAGGGCAGAATTCAGGGTTTGGGTCCTCGTTATTGTCCATCTATAGAAGATAAAATCAATCGGTTTGCCGACAAAAACCGACACCAGATATTTGTAGAACCCGAGGGATGGAATACAGTAGAAATATATGTCAACGGGTTTTCAACTTCATTACCCGAAGATGTACAACACAAAGCATTGAAGTTGATACCCGGATTTGAACAGGTAAAAATGTTTCGTCCGGGATATGCCATAGAATATGATTATTTTCCGCCAACACAATTAAAGCTTTCATTAGAAACCAAATTAATTAAAAATCTGTTTTTTGCCGGACAAATTAACGGTACAACAGGATATGAAGAGGCGGCAGCACAAGGGATGATGGCAGGAATAAATGCCCATTTAGCCGTGAATGAAAAAGATCCATTGGTTTTACAAAGAGATGAAGCCTATATTGGTGTGTTGATAGATGATTTGGTTAGCAAGGGTACCGAAGAACCTTACCGCATGTTTACATCAAGAGCTGAATACCGAATTTTATTGCGACAAGATAATGCTGATTTACGCCTGACTGAGTTATCGTATAAGCTTGGTTTTGCTGAAGAAGAAAGAATGCAAAGGGTAGAAAAAAAGCAAGAAGCTACCAGTGAAATTATAGATTTATTGAAAAACAGCAGTATTGAACCGCAAGAAATAGACAACTATTTAATGGAAAAAGGCACAACTGCTTTACCACAGAAAATGAAGCTGGAAAAGATTGTACTTCGCCCGCAAATAAGCTTATTGGATATGACAGAACATGTGGCTGCTGTAAAAGCGATGCTTGGCAACTATGAAGATGAGTTTTTGGAACAAGCAGAGATAAGTGTAAAGTATGAAGGCTATATAGAAAAAGAAAAAGAGCTGGTGCGAAAAATGCAAAAAGTAGAGAAACTGAAGCTAAAACCTGATTTTGATTATAACAGCATTCCATCGCTGAGTATTGAAGCACGACAAAAACTGAACAAAATAAAGCCGGAAACCGTAGGACAAGCCGGAAGAATTTCCGGGGTGAGTCCGGCAGATATAGCAGTATTGATGGTGTACCTGAGTAAGTAAAACAAATTTGAAAATGCCGGATAATATAAATGCATGTAAAAAGATAATTATACCAATTATCTCATTATCTCATTATCTCATTATCTTATTTTTACTAACTTCTTGTGCCCAAATTACAGCACCTACCGGAGGTGAAAGAGATAAAAATCCACCTAAAATAAAAGCAGAAAATCCTGCAAATAAAACCCTCAACTTTAACGGAAAAGAAATTAAAATTGCTTTTAGCGAGTGGATTCAACCATTAACAAATACAAAAAGTCAAGTCATTATTTCTCCAAATATCGACCCTTTTCCTAAAATCAGTATTGAAAGAAACATCCTGCTTATAAAATTTAAGGATAATGCTCTGCTATCAAATACTACATATAGTCTGTTTTTTGGTGATAATATTAAGGATAACAATGAAGGAAATGCTTTTTCTAATTTTAAATTCTTGTTTTCAACTGGAAATTATATAGACTCGCTGCAAATAAAAGGCAAAATAATACCGGCTGATGGAAAGCTAGAAGACAATACTTATCTGGCTATTTATTCTGATTTATCTGATACGGCATTTACAAAAACCCGACCTATGTATGCCACCAAAATAGATAATAGTGGCAACTTTTCTCTGGAAAATGTAAAAGAAGGACGTTACAAAATATACACCCTGACTGATAAAAATGCGAACTACTACTATGATTTACCAACAGAAAAAATTGGTTTTACCGATTCTGCTATAGTACTGAATGCAAATTTAGATACATTAAGTATTCAGCATTTCCTTCCTGAAGCAGAAAAATACAGAATAGTCAGCTCTGAGAATACTATAAATGGAGGTATAATAAAACTAGAATTAAACAAAGCATACTCTGTTGAAAAAGATGAATGGAAGGTTTCATTAAAAGAAGACAGTACATTAACTGCTTTATCATTCCCTCAAGAAGATGGAAAAAAACTGCTTGTTTATTTTCCTAATCTAAAAAGTGATACGGGCAGATACCAGTTGATGCTGTTTTTGAACAATAATATGGTTGACAGTTTGCCTGTAAGAATAACGTCTGTTAAATGGAAAACACCTCAACTATTTTTTACGGATACCAGTGCATACAAAAATTTAAAAGTTTTTGAAGGCAAAAATCTGAAATTGAAATCAACATACTATACGACATCTAAACCGGATACATCAAAAATTATATTGACAGATAGCTCCGGACAAAAGCTTCCTTACGAAATTCATGTAGAGGAAGATTTATCAACCTTAGAATTAAAAACAGGCTGGAAAGGTGGTATGCCTTACAAACTGACCATAAATGACTCCGCAATGGTCGATTTATTGGGAAATTACAGCAAAAAGCAAGATTTTTCCATTTTAGGCGTGTCTCCAAAAAAAGGTGGTAACTTATTGATTAACATAGTTTTACCTGATTTTGAGAACGATTATATTGCCATTCTTTCGGATAATTCGAATAAAGTATGGGATAAGCGAATTTTACGCAATTCTCAGGCGCTTAAAATTGACTATGGATTGCTGCCTGCCGGTAGTTACTCCTTAAAAATAATTGATGATAAAAATAATAATGGCATAGAAAACTCCGGTAGCTATATACACAAAACCTTACCTGAAAAATCATTCACCTCTAAACCGCTTACCATAAAAGAAAACTGGGATGCAGAAGAAACCGTGAATGCAGACTTCAGCATGCCAACAATTGTTCCACGTACAACCAGTAACGAAGGTGGAGAAGAAAGTGAAATTGAAAAAAGTGAATTTAAAAACGGAATTAAAACCATTCCGGGAAAAAAGGACATCGGCAAAAATTAGTGTAACGAATTAATTGTCATTAAGAGAAGATTTAAAGCTTTTTCAAAATTTAAGGCAGTATATTCAATTCCAATGTTTTTTATATTTGAATAATAAATTTCTAATTTATTATAATAATTCTTTTCTAACTGAATACCCATCGCTTTCTCTCCTAATTTTTCCTTTAAAAACCATTTTTCTAAAAGTCGTGCTGTTCTGCCGTTCCCATCTTGAAAAGGGTGAATTTTTACAAACACTAAATGTATGTATGCAGCATAGTAAAAAACCTCTTTAAAATCTAAAGGTTCATTTAATAGAAATTCAATATCCTCAAATAGTGCACTAAGTTCCGTTTGTATAATATTCGGTGTTGCTGCAACATATTCAATACCTCCATCTTTATTTACCACATACATGAGGTTCGTTCTGATTTTTCCTTGTTGATCTGATGGCAATAAATGTTGAGAAATAAGCTGATGGGTTTGTAAAACGTTATCGTAAGTAAGGCTGTGTGAAAAAATATATTGATAAGCGGAAAATAAATCATCTGCTTTTTCAATATAGTTTTGTTGAAATGGAATATTTAAAAATTTATGTTTAAAGAAACTATCTAATTCAATAGGTTCTCCTTCTATTTTTGAAGAATAAACGGAAGATATAGCATTGTAAAAATTATAATAGTCTATTTGTAATGGAATTTCTTCAGCAATATTAATATCATCAAGAGAATTAATCTCTACGGATGCACAAAATGACGCAAGCAAATTATCTGAAAGAATTTTCAAGTAGTTAAAATTATTACTTCTTAAACATAAACAATACTGCCATAAATATAAACATAAAACTAATTGCGTAATTCCATTTGAATTTTTCTCCCAAATAAAAATACGCAAACAACACAAATACAAACAGCGATATCACTTCTTGTATCAGTTTGAGTTGGTACGCCGAAAATGTACGAAAGCCAATCCTGTTTGCCGGCACCATAAAACAATACTCAAAAAAGGCAATGCCCCAGCTTAATAAAATGGCATGTGTCATTTTCAAATTGACATTCTTTAAATTGCCATACCAGGCAAATGCCATAAAGGTATTCGAGATAAATAATAAGT
>CAYVGM010000081.1:0-10320 GCA_964451125.1 uncultured Chitinophagales bacterium | reverse complement strand
TAACTGCCTGTTGCCTCGTTATAAGTATCATTATAGCCCCAGTCTTTACCTCTGTTTTTAAAGGCATAAAGATTATTTTGAAAAACCTTATATACGGTAACTTTAATTTTTTCTGTTTTGGTTATTGTAATTGCCACATTTTTACTGCCTTTAGCACCTAAGTATTCTGCTTTTTCCTGCTGAAAACGTATCATCGGTGACAAATCGCCAAAGGCTGCATCTTCTACATAATCATCGTTGAGCTTACCGCCGAATATACCTGAAATACTTTCGTTGATATAGACTTCATATTGCTGGTCTGCATTAAATTCTTCACTCGTAATCATAATGCCCTGGTCATCAGCACTGACATTAAAATTGACTTCAGGTTTTATTTTAACAGCTTCTTTAAGCTTGGATTCTTTTACCGGTTGAGAAGTAGCAATAAATAGTGTACCATTTATACCATTGTGTACAGCATCAATTTTTCCGAGTTCTAATTTTTGAATGGCAGCCACCTTAGATTTATCGGTAAACTCATCTTCCTGCATATTCTTGCCCATCTTTTTCAATTTAAGATTGACTACCGTTTTTTCGTTAGTGGATTTCGGATTGCTGAACAGGATAGAAATTACTTTTGAAGGTCTTGTATTTTTTATAGTGAAATCAGATTTATCGCCATTAATTTTGGCTTCCAGTAAATCAGCAACTTTTGAAGGCTGAACAGGCATGTTAAATTTCACATCCGTTTGGAGCAGAATTTTGTCAGTATTGTTTTTGTCAGCCCGCCAAAAGGAATGCGAACCAATGATAGTTAAAAAAGAAGTATGGAATTTATATTCTGTTTTGCCTAACAAACGTATGGTAACGGGCGCATCTTTAGTTACTTTATCAGAAATGACTGCTTTAAAATCTGTAGCTGAAGGAAATTCTGTTAAGGGTGAAAAAATAAGTTCGCGCTTTGTTGTCCATTTACATCTGCCTTTTAGATTCGGTGAAATTTTAATGAGCTCTTCATCGAGCCAGACATCCAGTAAAGAATCGTTTTTCACCATGTCTTTATTGAAGGTGAATGCCAGATTCTGGTTGTTTTCAATTTCATTTTCAAAGTTAGTCATCACACATTTTACACCATCTTTAGGAGTAAATATTCTTTGACATTGCATCAAAGAAAGGCTGGCAATAAGTATCCAGCTTTTAAACACGGTTTTCATTTTTAATTTTTATATTGTATAGTAATGTACAACGAAAACTATAAAATAGTTCAAAAAATTTTTAAGAAAATTTTAACAAAGTCAATTTTAACTCAATTTAACTGAATGCAGATTTTTTATCGGAAAATTGTACTATAATTTTAATATTTAAAGATAGTATTATTATATAGTACTTCTATTATTTTTAAGTTCTTTCAGCACTGATCTTATCATGTTTTCTGTGGTAAAATTGCCAAGTGTAATCACTTTATAAAAATGGTTTTCTTTGAGTTGCATGAGTTCCAGAATAGATTTGCTGGTGGTATGCCCTTGTCTGAAATAGTTGCTTACCGTTCCGCTAAAATCTTGAAAAAACTGTAATTTGTTTGCAATATGTTGTTTGCCGTTTTTAGTTTTGGGATTATGCGAACAGAATAAAACATCGAAATCTAATTGCATAAGTTTTTCCAATGAGTGTATTTGTTCAAATATATTTTCATAGGGAGCGAAGTATTTGATTTTATCGGCAACATAAATATCCCCGGAAAATAAATAGCCTTTATCTTTTTCAAAATAACAGTAATGATCATCACAATGACCGGGTGTATATATGGGATGTAGTTTGAAATGTGCAGTAACAACAATTTCATTTTCCATTAATGGTTTTAAGTGGGCATTTTCTACATGTCCGCTCAGTAATGAGCCTAAAGGTGACATTTTATATCCTTTTCGCAGAATTTCACAGGCTTTGGGATGCGCATAAGCATCAATATTCAGCTTATTTACTATGTAATTGACATTGCCGCTATGGTCTTCGTGAAAATGGGTGAGCAGTATCTTATTAATCTTGTTTTCTTCCAATATTTTATCTATGTTTTCTCGGTTATGCCTTTGAGCCGTATCAATTAATAAGTCGTCAATCACATACACGTAAACGGTTTGTACATTTGAACCTAATCGATATACACTGCACCTGTAATACTTTACTTCATCAAACTGATAATTGAATTTTCTAACTGCCATGCTGCAAAACTAAATATAGGAAAGCAAAATTTACTAAACACAAGTTATCATTTTACAAAAAAGATCTTTATATTGTTAGGAAATTCTATCATTATGAAAAAATATATTATAGGTGGATTATTGATAGCTGCATTGATTGCAGGAATTACGTTTTTTATTACAAAAGCTATGATGCAAATGGAAATTGACAAAGCCGTGCAAATACATATCAATGACAAAGTGCCTTTGAGTGCGCAAATTGATACATCCATCTTAATTTCACTGATGAATGATTTGCAGACGAAAATTCAGGTAAATGATAAACTGAAAATCAAGTTAGATGAATCTTTTGATGTGCCTTTAAAAATGAATCTTAATGTGCCGTTGAACACTGAAGTTTTTATGGATCAGGTATTGGATTTAAAATTTGATTTGCCTGTGGATATTAATCTCGACCAGACTGAAATGCCGCTGAAAGATTTGGTTATTCCTTTTGATAAAAAATTAAGAATTGAAGATTCGCTGGCTGTTGATTTTTCAATCCCATTAGACACAAAAATCAAGACTAATTTCAAGCATTTTTTTAATATCTCCTTACCAGTCAAAGCACAAATTCCTGTTAAAGTAAATATTCCGATTAATCAGCCTTTGCAAGTAAAAGATACTTTGTTACTGAGTATGCAGGATTATCACATTCCGTTGAGAACGGTAATTCCTGTAGTTGCAAAAGTGCCTATTAAGCAAAAAGTAAAAATACAAGGTGAACTGCAAGTGCCTGTGGAACAAAATATCAAGATTCCATTGTCAAAAGTAATCTCTACACCGGTATTAGAACCTTTTACAGCCAGTGTAAAAACGACAAATGATTTACAAACGTCTTTTAAATCAGATTTAAAAGCAACTGCTACCTTTAATGCTCCGTTGCGCGTTACTCAAATGGATTCTTTGCGCATTGAGCCAGACAAAATAAAATTCAGTATTAAGAAGAAATAGAAATTATTGCGGATACAGCTGTTGCTTGTTTTCGCCATACTTCCAATAAAAATTTCCTTCTTCCCATACGATAGTTATTTCATTTTTAAAGGATTTTGGAGTATCAAATTTCATTGGAATTTTCTTTTTGTATTTTTTGCTGTAAAGTGTTTTAGTAGTCAGATAAGAAGTAGGTTTCAGAACATAACCTTTATCTGTTTTAATGATTTTTCCTTTTATGGTAGTAGTAGTGGTATTACGGTCATCTATGCCCAAAGTATGTCGGCTTAATTTATAGTTGCTGCCGTTTACGGTTAATACAAAGGTATTTCTGCAACAAGAGTAAGTGCCTTTAGTCAGCTCTTGAGCATGCAACGTTACTGTAAAAAAAAGTACAGTCAACAAAGTAAATAATCTAGTCATATTTCGTTTTTTTAAAATAAATCAAATGTTATACCAAATATAAATGTGAAAGTACAAATCAGACATTAATACTTTCTACTTGTTTTTCAGAACCTATAAAAACAGGAATCCGCTGATGTAATTTTTCCGGTTTAATATCCAGTACACGCATCGTACCATTTGTTGCTTTACCTCCGGCTTGTTCCTGAATAAATGCCATAGGGTTACACTCATAGCATAAACGCAGTTTTCCATTTTTATCTTTATCGGTAGCCGGATACATATAAATGCCACCTTTAATCAGATTGCGGTGAAAATCTGCCACCATTGAGCCAATATAACGCAATGAATACGCTTTTTTATTTTCTGTACTCATGCAAAAATCCAAATAAGCTTGAACCTCTTTTCCAAATGTTTGGTAGTTGCCTTGATTTACCGAGTATGTTCTTGAATCTTTAGGTGTTTCAATTTTAAAATTAGACAGGCAAAATTCACCTAAACTAGGTTCTAAAGTAAACCCATAAACACCTTGACCTGTAGTATATACTAAAATTATAGACGAGCCGTAAATAACATATCCAGCTGCTACTTGTTTGTTGCCCGGCTGAAGAAAATCGTCTAATGTGCAACATTCACCTACTGGAGAAATGCGTTTATAAATTGAAAAAATAGTTCCTACAGGTGCGATAACATCAATATTGCTTGAGCCATCCAAAGGGTCGAACATCACGACATACTTTGCCATTTTTCTGTTTTCAAAAGCCACAAAGTCTTCTTCTTCTTCACTGGCTACACCGGCACATTCACCACTGTTTTGAAGGCATTTTTTCAGGATATTATTGGCATAAACATCCAATTTTTTAACTTCTTCACCTTGCACATTAATCAGGTCAGCTTCACCCAATATACTTTCCATAAGTCCTGCTCGGCTAAGATCTCTGTTAACTATTTTAGCGGCTAAACCAATATCTCTTAATAATCCGGATAATTCTCCAGTAGCTCCTTCAAAATGACTTTGTTGTTCAAAGATAAACTCGTCGAGTGTGGTTAAATTCATTTGTATGTAATTCTACACAAAAATAAGAAAATGAACAGAGAATTACATTGAAATAATTTTTAACAGGAGAAACCAGTAATTTGTAGATATATATTTAATTAAATTAAGTTCAAAATCTGATTTTCTCTGTTTCTATTCCTTCTAATAAAGTAGTATCTAATTTTAAATAGTGTTTATTAAGTAATATATAAATGTCTTCTTGGGCTAAATTCGGTCGGTATGCTTCATGCTTAAGCTGTAGTTTTATATGTTTGAATGTATCCGTTTTTTCTGCCTTTGAACTAAAGCGCAGGAATACCGGTATTGCATAAGCCGGCAGTTGTTTTACTAAAAACTGATAAAAAAGTTCTAAATTGAAATCCGCAGTAATATCCATTAAAATCAAATTTGCCATTCCTGCTTTTCCGTTATGGTTCGGTATTTCTACTCCATATACAGTACTTTCTGCAATTCCTTCGTATTGATTAATAATGCTTTCAACTTCTTGCGTAGAAACGTTCTCCCCTTTCCATCGGAAAGTATCTCCTAAGCGGTCAACAAATTGCGTATGCCCTAAGCCTAAATCTCTGACTAAATCATTGGTATTGAACCAGGCATCGCCTTGTTTAAAGACATTTCGCAATATAGTCTTTTCCGTTTTTTCATTTTCTGTATAACCATCGTAAGGATAACGCTTGGAAATCTCTCCCAGCAAAAGACCAATACCGCCTGTTTTTACTTTTTTATGAAAACCTCTTTTATCCAGAATCGGCATTTCGTTTTCCGCATCATATTCTATGATTGCATAATCGGTAATGGAAAATCCCATTGTGTTGTCTATATTAAAGACATTGAAAAACGCAATATTTCCTTCACTCGATCCGTAAAACTCTGCAATTTGTTCAATACCAAATCGCATTTTGAATGCATTCCAAATATCCGGACGCAAGCCGTTGCCAATCATTTTTTTTAAGGTATTGTTTTTTTCGAGTGACGAAACAGGTGCGTTTAGTAAGTATTTACACATTTCGCCAACATAGGCAAAAGCAGTAGCGCGATATTGTTTTATATCTTGCCAAAAATCTGAAACACTGAATTTATTTTTTATTACAATGGAAGCACCTCCTGCAATAACCGATGACCAGCATACTACCATAGCTGTAGCATGATAAAAAGGCAAAGGCACATAGAGAATATCGGTGGATGTCAAACGCAAATTGACCAAACCAAAAGCGGCATAGCCTTTTATCCATCTGCCATGACTAATCACAGAGGCTTTAGGTAATCCGGTAGTGCCGGAAGTATAAATATATAAGCATGCATCTTTCGCTGTTACACGTTCAGAAGCTTGTGGTTCGTGTTCAAAAAAAGTATGCGCGTAACTGTCAAAAATGGGTAAGCTATTTTTTCTCGATTGATATGTCGGATGTTTGATGCTGTATGCAGGTATATTTCGCAAGCTCTTATCTTGTGCAATATCATTGAAATGAGACAATAATTCATCGCCAATTAAAATCAGTTTAGCTTTGGATAACTGAAAACTGTGTAACAACGTCTGATTACGTTGAGAAGTATTAATTAATGCCGTAACCGCCCCAATTTTTGCAAGTGCCATCGGAATGGCTAAAATTTCAGGGCGGTTTTCAATTAACAAAGCAACTACATCACCTTTGCGTATGCCAAAAGATGTAAACTGATGCGCTAAGCGATTTACCCATAAATTAAAAGCAGTATAAGTCCATGTTTTATGGTGATAGCGTAAACAAATATGATGTGGAAACCGATTGGCAGCATCCCGCAAAAAAGTACCGAATGAAATTTCGGTATCCGGTTGAATCGTATAATTGTAAAAAAGAGCTGTGGCAAACTTTGGAATATCTTTTGTTAAACCGGGTAGTTTTGCGATAATTTCAAAAAGACTGATGTTTTTTTTTGCCGTATTAAGTTTGCTCATTGCTTGTTCTTTTTACTTTAACTCAGAAGATGATTTATTCAAAATCCTTCTTGCTATGATTAATTGCTGGATTTGCTGAGTGCCTTCAAAAATATCCAGAATTTTTGAATCTCTGGACCATTTCTCCAATAACTCATCATACGAATAACTGAGTGCAGCGCACAACTCCACACATTTTAAGGTGAGCTCATTTGTGATGCGTGCAGCCTTAGCTTTGCAAATCGATGCTTCAAGCGTATTAGGCATTTTATTATCTGCCATCCAAGCTGCTTTTAACGTTAGTAACCTCGCAGCTTCATAATCAGCTTCCATGCGGTATAATGCGGCTTCTGCCGCTTTTACATTATTAATGGGTGTTTTGTAATCTAAATTAACTTTATCCACCAGCAATTCTTTTGTGCGTTCTAATGCGGCTTCTGCTACACCGTTAGCCATGGATGCCACAAAAGGTCGAGTATTGTCAAAGGTTTCCATCACACCACCAAATCCTTTTTTGATATCAATATCAGGACTTCCCAACAGATTTGTAGCCGGTACTTTGCATTCCGTAAAAACAATTGCGGCTGTGTCAGAAGCTTTGATACCCAATTTCTTTTCTAAGCGCACCACCTCCATACCCGGAGTTCCTTTTTCTACTACAAAAGATTTTATAGCTGCTTTACCGACATTTTTATCCAAGGTAGCCCAGACGACGACAGCATTGCAACGCTCCCCGGCTGTAACAAAAATCTTTTCACCGTTTAAAATATAGACATCCCCTTCTTTGCGAGCTGTAGTGGTAATCGCTGAAGAATCTGAGCCGCAGTTGGGTTCCGTAATAGCCATAGAAGCCCACACCTCTGCAAATCGTGCACGTTGCTCGGCATTGGCAACTGCACTGATGGCTGCATTGCCCAGTCCTTGTTTAGGAATGGATAACAGCAGACCAACATCACCATAGCACATGGCTTGTATATTGATGCAATTTGCCATATTCGCACCATTGCGTACTGTGCTGGCTACATCCGTATCATTATTTCCGCCTGATGCGCCTCCAACAGCTCCGCCTGAGCCATCATTTAGCCCGTTTAATCCGGCAGCTAATAAATCCAGTTCTGCAGGATATGCATGTTCTTCCACATCGTATTTTCGGGATACAGGGCGAAATATATTTTTGGCTGCCATGACTGCAACTTGTGCAATGCCGTTAAATTTTTTGGGAATTTCTAAATTCATAATGTTGTTTTATAAATGCATACTATTGAAAAGAATAGCAATGGCTCGCAAGTCGCGATACCAGCGTTCTACAGGAAAATCTTTAATGTAACCATGACCACCTAATAACTGAACACCATTTGTACCAATTTGCATAGCTTTATCACCACAAAAAACATGAGCTAAATAAACTGCCTTTGAAAAATCTTGTCCATGTTCAGCTTGTGCGGCAGCCCTTTGCATTAAAATACGCATACTGTCGAGTTCAATTTTCATATCGGCAATCATAAAAGCGACAGCTTGTCTGTTGCTGATGGGTTCTCCAAATGCAAAACGCTCATTGCTGTAATTAATTACATAATCCAGCACTGCCTGACAACAGCCGACTGCTAATGCACACCAACCTAATTTTGCATATTGTATAAATTCCTGGTAGTTGATGCCATTCTCTCCACCCAATTTTGCGCTTTTATCTATTCTTACATTCGACAAGTGTAAGTCGCCCAATTCGGCTGCCTTTAAGCCCATAGCTTCATTCTTTTTAATTGAAATACCTTGTAAGGCGGCATCTACCAAAAAGAGTTGTTCGCCACCATTACTTGTTTTTGCAGCCACTAAAAAATAATCGCATTTTTCTGCAAACGGGATAAGTGATTTTTTCCCATTCAATACATAAACATCTCCATCCTCTATGGCACTGGTTTTTAATTCAAAAGGAGAAAAAAGCGGCTCGGATTCATTAATGGCAATACCTGCATAATTTGGTACATCATTTAGCAGTTCAGGTATTAATGCCGCTTGCTGAGCTTCATTTCCCCATTGCACCAAGGCATTTAGCATACTATTGGAAGCATACAAGGCATAAGCCTGACCTAAATCGCCATAAGCCAAATTTTCGAGTATGAGCATTTGGGTA
This sequence comes from uncultured Chitinophagales bacterium, assembly GCA_964451125.1. Lineage (GTDB taxonomy): Bacteria > Bacteroidota > Bacteroidia > Chitinophagales > JADIYW01 > JADJSS01. Next base: position 1,672 of record CAYVGM010000081.1, on the reverse strand, counting down.
ACGGTGGATTTTTCGTTGCCGAAACCTCCTAAAGATTCAGGCACTTGTAAATAATGCAACTGCAATTCCTGATAAGCCTGTTTGATATCGTCTGTCAAATGCTTATTCTCATCTTGCTCTTGTGCGGCGGCACGCAATTTAAGGGCAAATTCTTTTACAGATTCCTGAACGAGCAATTGCTCCTCGGTATAGTTTAAATCAAAATAGTCGGAAGTGGATTTAGTAGTAAAACGAGAGGCGGACTTATCGGAAGGTTCAAAAATTTTGCCAATTGCAGCAGATGCTCGCATACCATTTTTTGTACCCTGATAAATGAAATTTTCTGAGAACTTGCGAAGATTAAGCCTTTTTCCAATAGCAGAGTCAAGCAACTTATTATATGTGGTGAAATATTCATCCAAAGGTAGATTTTGCCAAAAACTGCGTTTCTTTTCCTTGCCCATGTAGTTTATAAATTTTTATAAAAGTAGAATTTGTTTAATAGAGCAATATTATCTTTTGTTAAGATTGAGATGGGACAGGAAATATGTTTAATATAATATCATTAAAATTTGTAATAATAAAATTAAAAGACTTAAAAATTTAATACACTAAAATTCCTACTTGTCATTTATTAAGAGTTTATTGTATGTTTACCTTAACCCAGCAGAATATCTTGTTATCGATCTTTCTAAAATAATGGAGCTTAGGTTTATACAAGCTAAATATTCATTTTTATTTTCAAAAAATTATACTTTATTAAATTAAACGGTTGTTGTTATCTGACGGTTGTTGTTGTTATCTGTGTTATATCTATTATAATTTATAATAAAATGAAACTGCCTGTTCTAAAACGAACAGGCAGTTATTTTAATTGGGTTGTAATCTATTTAGCTTGAACTACTTTTTATTAGAACGGACATTTCAAGCATGGGTCAACTTTTACGCCTTTCTTCTCTTCTGAAGATAAGTTGATTTTTTTGCCTATTACTTTAAATTCTGTTCTGCGGTTGCGTTGGTGTTCTTCTTCGGTACATGGCACGCCGTCTGCACATTTATTGCGCAATCGGGTTTCACCATAGCCTACAGGTTTCATGCGGTCGCGGTCTATACCTTTTGCTGCCAGCCAGTTCACAACAGACTGCGCTCTGCGTTGAGACAATTTGATATTGTAATCAAATGGTGCACGTGAGTCGGTGTGTGAAGCAATCTCTACAATAGCATCCGGATTGAAAATTAAAAATGCCAGTAGTTTATACAATTCTGTTTCAGACTCTTTGCGGATATACCATTTGTCAAAATCATAATAAATATCTTTCAACTCAATATAACCTGCCGAGTCAACGGTATAACCTTTTGGCAAAACTACCTCCGGCTCTTTTGGTTGTTCCGGTTGACGGAATTTGTCTAATTCTACTATCACCACTTCCCCATTCGGGTTGTCACATTCTTTCAGCTTATCGCATTTGTCTTTCGTCGTATAAAAAGATTGATTCGGCAAATAGCCTTCAGCATTGCCAACAGCTACATAATCGCAATCGCATTTTACTTTAAAACATTTTTTACCATTTTCATTGGCAGTATCATTCTGAATAGTTCCATCGCATTTTGCCGATAATAAAATACCTGCATGCGGAATCGGCTTTTTAGTTTGTTTATCTATAACTTGTACGGTCAATGAAGCAGGTCGTTC
>CAYVGM010000080.1:0-10454 GCA_964451125.1 uncultured Chitinophagales bacterium | reverse complement strand
GGTACCCATTTCCAATGCATGGGATTGTACGATGTTACACAGAAATTATTTTACAACTAAAAAGGCCATCTTTAGGCAAATGGATGAAATGGGTATATCCCGAACACAAACCGGAACTACATTTCCATTGGATGCCAGTATGCATCAATCGGATATGACAGCGGATACGGAACGCATGCTCAATGTAAATGGAAGCAGTTTGGATCAAGTAAAATACGTACTGTTTTCTAATTTCTGTAATGATTTCTCAGACGAACAGATTAAAGAAATAAAGACTTGGAATAAACTATACCGCGTATCAGACGGGCAAGTGTATATTGAACTTTATGAAAAATAAAGAAGATAAAACGCATTTAGTTACAGCAGTTTTTCTCCGGCAGCATAAGCACCCAAGATCTTTAATTCAGTAGTATAGGGTTGAATATCATTTATTATTGCTCTGAAATCGGATTCGTCAGTAAATTCCAGATCTACATACATATAATATTGCCATTCTTCACCGATAACAGGTAAAGATTGAATCTTTGTTAGGTTGATATTTTTATCACCGATAATAGTCAACACTTTAGCCAGACTGCCGGGTGAATGGTGTGCTCTGAAAGAAAGGGAAGCTTTATTAATGATTGCATGATTAAGGAGAGCAGGTTGGTTCCTTTTTTTGATAGCTAAAAACCTAGTGAAATTCCGTTTGTTATCGTGAATATCTTCTGCCAGAATTTCCAAATCATATATTTCTGCTGCACGTTTGCTGGCAACAGCACCTCTGTGCCGGATATGATGTTTTTTAATTTCTTCAGCACTCAAAGCCGTATCGAAAGATTCGATTAACTGGATATTCGGATAGGGTTCAAAGAAGTTTCTGCACTGCAATAAAGCAATAGGGTGGGAGTGTACTTCTTCCAGATCTTCTATCCTTTGATTGGGCAATGCAATTAAATTCATTTCAATACGCAAATAAACTTCACCAAAAATTTCAAAATCATGATTTCGCAGCAAGGCATAATTCGGCAAAATTGCACCGGCTAATGAATTTTCTATTGCACAAATCGCATAATCAGCCTCGCCGGATTGCAGTGTGGCAAACAGTTTTCCAAATGTTGCGCAGTCAACTGTTTCAATATCATTTCCAAAAAATTTTAGCGCTGCTATCTCGTGAAAGGAAGCTTTAAATCCTTGAATGCCAATTTTCATCTTAAATACATTTTTATTTCCGTTTTATTAAGTGTTTATTTTTTAGCTTAAATTTTTTACAGGGACTAAATTCATCACTAACCATTCAGTTATAACAAACGGATACTACAAATTAAGCAAGTTTTCATGCTAATTACAACAAAGACTATGTTATTTGATAGTTAATCGCAAAAAATCTGACATAAAAAATTGATTTTTTATGGAACTTACTTTAACATTGCAAACTTATCCGATGGCAGAAATAATTACGCTCGATAACGACCAACTCACTCAATGCAATACCAAATATCCTGTTTTATTGGTGAGCGGACTGGGTTTTCATGATAATCATCGTTTGATGAGTTATTGGGGCAATATTCCCAATTATTTAAAAGAACACGGATGTACAGTGTTTACTGCTAATCAAGAAGCCTTTCTTTCCATACCGGATAATGCCATAAAACTTAAGTTTAGGATTTTGGATATTTTGGAGAAAACCGGAGCTCAGAAAATCAATCTAATCGGACACAGTAAAGGCGGTCTTGAATCACGCTATGTAGCTTCGCGTATGGGTATGGAAGATGCTATTTCAAGCATCACCACCTTAGGTACACCGCATCATGGCACACATTTAGCTGATATAATTTTAGGTAAATTGCCCATACCGAAATTTGCAACAGCGAGGTTAGTTAATTTATATGCTCTGCTTTTAGGCGACTCACGTCCCGATAGTTTGCGCGCTGTAGTACAAATTACGACAGATGGAATGAAAAAATTTAACGATGATGTGCCGGATATGTCAGCTATTTATTATCAGAGTTATGTTAGCCATGTCAATAAAGAATACCCGAATGTATTGTGGAAGACATTAGCCTATATTATTCGGCCTTACGAAGGAAAAAATGACGGCATGGTAGGTGTGGAGAGTGGCAAATGGGGGAAATACCGTGGTATAATCGGAGAAGATACACAACAGAGTGTTAGCCACGGTGATATGGTAGGGATGACGCAGTTTTTCGGAAATCCAAAATTTGATGCAAAGACATTTTTTGTAGAACTCGTGAAAGATTTAAAGTTTAAAAGACATTGAAATATCAGTTGGCAATGGATAAAAATACAATTTGTATATAAAAAAATAGTATTTTGAATTTAAAATTCAACATTCAACATTCAACATTCATCATTCATCATTCATCATCCAACATTCATCATTATTCCTGCAATATAACCCGTTGTCCAGCAGGCTTGAAAATTAAAACCACCTGTTATTCCGTCGATATCCAAGACTTCGCCGGCAAAATATAATCCGGGAATAAGCTTGCTTTGCATCGTTTTAAAATCAATTTCACTCAGTTTAATACCTCCGGCTGTAACAAATTCGTCTTTGTTGGTAGACTTGCCAAAAATTTGAATAGTGCAGTTAGTCAAAAAATGAGCCAGTTTTTGCAGTTCATTTTTGCTGATATCAGCCCAAAGTTTCTGTAATGTTATTTTATTTTCTAACAAGACATTTTCCCAAAATCGAGCAGGAAAATCATAAGGAGCAAAATTGTGAATTTGTTTTTTTGTATGCGTTGATTTTATTTCTTGCAGTAGTATCATACAATCTTCCGGTTTAGCATTGCACCAATTTATACTGCAATCAAATTGATAGTTTTTTTCTGCCAAAGTTCTTGCAGAAAAAGATGATAATTTTAAAATAGCCGGACCACTTATTCCTTCATGGGTAATTAAAACATTGCCATTTACTGAAACTTTATCTGCATTGGTTTTAATATAGCAGTTTGGGATGGCTATGCCGGATAAATTTCTGAATAGCGTATTTTTAGTTTTGAATGAAAATAAGCTCGGAACAGGAGGAATTACCGTATGTCCCATTTCTTTAAGTGTTTCCCAAATTAGTGAACTGCTGCCACATGCAACAATCACAGTATCGGCTTCTAAAGCTTCCCGGTCTGTTTTTATGTTAAATTTTTGATGATGAGAAATGGAAAAAACCTTGCAGTTTTTTCTGATTTCAATATTTTCTTTTTGTGCTTCATTTAGTAAGCAGTCTATTATGGTTTGCGAATCATCTGTAACAGGAAACACCCTGCCATCTTTTTCTGTTTTGAGTGGCACATTTCTTTCTTCAAACCAATGCAGGGTATCGGCACAGGCAAATAGTTTGAATGGGGCTAATAATTCTTTTTGTCCGCGTGGATAAAATTGTGTTAGTTCGCGGGTATCATAACAAGCATGCGTTACATTACATCTTCCGCCACCAGATATTTTAACTTTTCCTAAAACATGATTGCCTTGTTCTAAAATAAGTATGGACCAATCGGGATGAACTTTTGCAGCATGAATAGCTGCGAAGAATCCGGCGGGGCCACCTCCAATAATTACTAATCTTTTTCTTTGCTGCACGATGCAAATATCTGAATTTACACTTACTTTTATTACAATGGAAATTAAATTCTCACAAACACTCACCTACGAAGCGTACAAGGAGTTTTTTAAAACCTTCTTTTTAAAGAAAACAAAGCTGTCAACTAAGGTTACTTATGCTGTCATATTTTTAATCGGATTACTTAATCTTATTTTCAGAATTATCATCCAAAAACAGGCTGATTTAACCAATATCTGGGTTACAGTTGCTTTTTGCGGTTTCCCTTTTCTAATGTATTACGCTTCAATTCGCAATATGAAAAGCAACTATAAAAAGGCTGCTGAAAACTTTACCAATGTAGCATATTTATTTATGACAGACCGCTTTAGTGTAACTGCTTCGAATAAAAACAAAACAGAAATGTTGTATGATAATTTGTTTTCGTTTGAAGAAACACCCAATTTATATTTGTTGTTTATCAGCGATAACACGGCATACATTATTGATAAAAAACAAATACCCGATTCGGAGCAAGCAGCATTTTCACAACTGTTTCATAAAATAAGTGCAAAGAAAACAGCGGGAGAACATTTAGTGGAATAAAAAAATGGAACTAAGGTTATAAAACACTAAACAAAAAAATCAGGGGTTAAAGGTGTACCCGGTTTTACAGCATATTGCTCCAAATCTGTAATGCCTTCACTTTGTAAAACTTCATCATCCATAAAATAATTTCCGGTGCAGGTTTTAGCATCTCTGCTCAGAATAAAATAGGCGGCATCAGCCAATATCTCCGGCTTGCGAGAGGCATTGATGATTGAATCGCCTCCCAATAAATTCTGAACGGCTGCCGTGGCTATGGTTGTACGCGGCCAAAGTGCATTGACACCAATCTTACCCTTATATTCTCCACTCATACCCAACACACATAAGCTCATACCAAATTTAGCTATAGAATAGGCAACATGATTTTTAAACCAATGTTCGGTGATGGAAGTTAAAGGTGGCGATAGATTTAAGATATGCGGGTTTTCAGCTTTCAATAGATGCGGAATGCACTTTTGAGAACACAAAAATGTACCTCGTGTATTAATATCCTGCATTAAGTCATAGCGTTTCATTTCTAAAAACAGCGTAGGCGATAGGTTGATGGCCGATGCATTATTGATTAAAATATCAATCCCACCAAAAGTTTCTACCGTTTTTTGAACAGCAGCAATTACTTCTTCTTCACTTCGGATATCGCACTTTATGGCTAAGCCTTTTCCGCCTGCATTTTCCATATCCTGTGCAGCTGTGTATATAGTACCCGGCAATTTTGGTTGAGGTGCTGTCGTTTTAGCAGCAATTACAATATTTGCGCCTTCTCGAGCTAATCGCAAACCTATAGCATGACCGATGCCTCTTGTACCACCGGAAATGAAAACAGTTTTATTTTTGAATGATGTCATTATTTTTTTGATTGGTTATTAGAGATTGGTGATTGGATATTAGTTATTGGTTATTAGAGATTGGTCATAGGTCATAGGTTATTGGATAATAGTTATTAGTTATTAGTTATTAGTTATTGGTTATCACTTATCACTTAATACTTACTACTTAATACTTACTACTTAATACTTAATACTTAATACTTAATACTTAATACTTAATACTTAATACTTACTACTCACTACCCACTACCCACTACGCCGGATATCCGTTTGCTGCATAAACTGCATCTGCTATTGCTCTTCGTGTATCTTTAGGATTGATATCGTAGTTTTTCAATAAGCCGTCAACTACACGTTTGATCGTGAATTTTTCCACGCCGCTTGCATAGCTGTCAATGGCTTCATTGGCAGCTTTTCTGCAATGTTCCAAGGCATCATAAATGAAAGATTGTGTCATTTTTATTTTGATGGCTAATGCGTCTTTGTCATGATTTTGTTCTTTCAGTTTTTGAACACGCAATAATGCAGACTCACACAAGTAAGCATAGGAAAGCAAATCAGCTAAATTCATCACAATTTCCTGTTCATCGACTAATTTGGCTTTCAATTTTCTACCTGCAGCTCCGGTAATAATCATAAATACACTTTTCATGTTAGATACAATCTCACTTTCTTCTGCAAGAAAACCGGAATTAAACGGATTGAAATTTTGAGCGATGCCAAGAGGTATTGTTTTCATGGCATCATTCATTTTTATTTCTTTGGTCTGAAATGCACGTTTATAAAATTCAGCTAAAATGAGCATACGGTTAATCTCGTTTGTGCCTTCATAAATCTTAGTAATTCGTGCATCGCGATACGCCATTTCAACTCCGGTCTCCATAGAATATCCCATGCCACCAAATATCTGTATGGCTTCATCAGCTGCATTACATATCGATTCGGAGCCTATTACTTTTAGGATAGAACACTCAATAGCATATTCGCGTATTGCGTTAATTTTTGCTTCATTTTCACTTTCTCCAGCAATAATAAGTTCGTTGTATTTTTTATCGATATCCGCTCCCGTTCTGTAAACCGCTGATTCGATGGCAAAAGCTTCAGCGCCAATTTTTCCTATTTTAGTTTTTATAGCACCAAAATCTGAAATAGGTTTGCCGAATTGTACACGTTGAGTAGCGTATTCTGATGATCTTTCTAATGCGAATTTAAGACCTCCTACTGCACCTGCACCAATTTTAATACGTCCGCTGTTCAGGATATTTAATGCCATTTTGAAACCTGCTTGTCTTTCACCCAATAGGTTTTCTACAGGAACAGGGCAATTGGTAAAAAACAATTGTACCGTAGATGATGCTTTGATACCCATTTTCTTTTCTTCCTTGCCAATTTCTATTCCACCGAAATCTTTTTCTACAATAAAAGCAGATAATTTCTCATCGTTATCTATTTTGGCAAATACAATAAACACATCAGCAAACCCACCATTGGTAATCCACATTTTTTGTCCGTTTATGAGATAGTGTGTACCGGCTTCATTAAGTACAGCTTTAGTCTTTCCGCTATTAGCATCAGAGCCGGCAGTTGGCTCTGTCAAGCAATAAGAACAAACAAACTCACCTGATGCAATTTTCGGTAAATATTTAGCTTTTTGTTCGTTAGTACCATAATACACGATAGGCAAGGAGCCGATGGAAGTTTGTGCACCTATAGTAGTAGCAAACGATAAACCCAAGGCTATATTTTCACTGAATATTAAGCCGGTATTAAAATCTAACCCCATGCCGCCATATTCCTCACTAATAGATACACCACACAGACCCAGTTCGGATGCCTTATGAAACATATCTTTGATGGTGTCCATATCCTTGGATGCATCCATTTGTGCCACGCGTTCTATACCAAGACCTTGCAGTTCTTTTACGCAAAAATCCTTGACCATATCGCCAATCATTTTTTGTTCTTCAGAAAAATCTTCAGGTATAAAAACTTCACTTGACGGAGTGTTGGAAAAGAGAAAATTTCCTCCAATTAATTTTGATGCTGGTGCAGACATAACTTTGTTTTTGGTAAAATTAAATCAAAAAATCCAATGCATGCATTGGATTAATGATAACTTAATTTAAAGGGTTTGTTAATTAACAAAGGTAAATTTTGCATTTAACTTGAAATTCGGATGTTTTTATCCAGCCCAACTACTTCGGTCTAAACTTCTGAATTGGATAGCTTCGGCAATATGATGTGTTTGAATATCGATACAACTATCCAAATCTGCTATAGTGCGAGCTGTGCGAATAATACGTTCATAAGCTCTTGCACTCAATCCCAATTTATCCATAGCCGTGGAAAGCAGCTTTTGTGAAGTAGCATCTAACTGGCAATATTTATTTGTCATTTTGGTGGTCATCTGTGCATTGCAATAAATTTCATAAGCACTAAACCGCTCTAATTGTATATTTCTTGCCTGTATGACTCGCTCTCTGATTACACTGCTTTTTTCAGATTTCTTTACTGATGAAAGTTCATTAATATTGACAGGAGTAACTTCCACGTGCAAATCAATTCTGTCGAGTAAGGGACCGGAAATGCGGTTTAAATATTTTTGTACAACACCTGGTGCGCATACACATTCTTTTTCGGGGTGGTTATAAAATCCGCAAGGACAAGGATTCATGCTGGCAATGAGCATAAAGTTTGCCGGATAATCGATACTGAACTTTGCACGGGAAATATTGACTTTACGCTCTTCCATAGGTTGACGCATCACTTCCAATACACTACGCTTAAATTCAGGCAATTCATCCAAAAACAATACTCCATTGTGTGCCAGCGAAATTTCACCGGGTTGCGGATTGCCACCGCCTCCCACCAATGCCACATCCGAAACGGTATGATGCGGTGCACGAAACGGACGTTCATACAGCAAAGAGGCATTAGATTTCAATCTGCCTGCCACGGAATGGATCTTAGTCGTTTCTAAAGCTTCGTGTAATGTTAGCGGAGGCAAAATGGTAGGCAGGCGTTTTGCCAGCATGGTCTTGCCGGCTCCCGGTGGGCCGATTAAAATTACATTATGCCCGCCAGCTGCCGAAATTTCTAAGGCACGTTTAATATTTTCCTGTCCTTTTACGTCTTCAAAATCAATTGTAGCCATGGTGGAGTTAAACACAAATTCGTCTCGTGTATTTATTTGCAAAGGTTCAAATCGCTCTTTTCCCGAAAGCAGGTTCACTACTTCATCAATATGATCAAGCCCAAATACCTTGATGCCGGATACAATAGCGGCTTCACGGGCATTTTCTCTGGGTACGATGATGCCTTCAAAGCCTTCTTGTTTTGCTTTTATAGCTATGGGTAGCGCACCTTTAATGGGCCTTAATTTGCCATCCAGAGATAATTCCCCCATGATAATATACTTATCCAACATGTCCGTAAAGAGTTGTTCTGATGCAGACAGTATGCCGATTGCGATAGGCAAATCGTAGGCAGAACCTTCTTTGCGGATGTCGGCAGGAGCAAGGTTGACAATAATTTTAATGCGGGGCATATTGTATTTATTGGCACGAAGTGCACTTTCTACTCTGCTCCAACTTTCTTTAACGGCATTGTCGGGCAAACCTACAAGATAGTATTTGCTGCCCTGACAAACATTGACTTCAACGGTGATGATATAGGCATCTACACCAAAAACTGCACTTCCATACGTATTTACTAACATAAACTGAATATTCCTGACTATATAGAGTCAATAAGGATGAAAATTCCATAAATAAGATGTAATTTTTTTTGATTTGAAAATTTGATAAAGTAGTAGTTTTTATATGCCACATAGAGGCGACACTTTTTTATTCGGTTGGGTTTGGTTATTGACCCACACCCAGCCCCTCCGAGAGGAGAGTGTTTTGGCTTGCCTGTTCATATAATCTTCTCGCACCAAACAAACCACCTATGTTCATGTTGTTATTTGAGATGGTATGTATGAGGATTTTCAAAGAACTTTTTTATCAGATTAAATTTAGCATTTTTTAGTTTATTTCTTTACATTTTATTGTATATAGTTTGTATAGGTTACTTTGGACTAGGTGGGTTTATTTTAATTTCTTGATATTCGCTTTTAAATTCAATAAATGTATCTTTTGTCAGTATATTTACGTATTTAAAAATACTATCATTAATAAAAATTATTTTATTCCTTTCTCCATTAAATTCTATGATACTATCATTTTGTAATTTCCATTTATAGTCTTCATGTATAGGAATAACATCACTACCAAATGGATTTCCATACCAGAATCTTCTTTTTTCTTCCTCATTTAAGTAACATCTTTCATATACGCCTTTCTTATAATAACATCTTTCTTTTCTACTAAGGAAATCTAATTCTGATATATATTGATAATGAAACCAAAATTTATAATCATTTTTAGTTAAAAAATATTCTATTTCTTTTTGTCGTTTGCTTTTACAGCCCAAATAAAACATGCAGATATAGACGATTATAAATGTTTTATATCTCATTAGTGCGGTGTTTTAGGTGCTTGTTTTATATCAATAGAACCATTTACTGTTTTTCCATTTTTTTTATAGGTTAAATCAAAACTAAAATCTTTACTTCCTAAATATGGGGTAGTAGTGGATACGGAAATACCTGTATTTAATTTATTATAATTATTAATTATATCTTGAACATCAGTTCTCCCAATATCTCCATTTTTTACAGCAGAAATAATGTATGCAAAATAGGCAGCTGTTTGACTAACTTTAAAATCAATATCTGTTTTAGAAAATGAAACATCTTTAAACTGTTCTAAATACACTTTAGAATGCTCATAATAGCTATATTCATTTTTTGTTGGGTCTTTGTCATCGTAGTGTTTTTTCTCATGTTTTATTACGCTTTTTAAGTTATTATAATTATCTAAACGTGAATTTATACCCCCATTTGTATTTAAGAAAATTGACAGTTCTCCTTCTTTAACTGTTGAGGCTGCTGTAAATGCAGGATTATGTGAAGATGGATCTTCCTTATTATCTTTCAATCCAACTTGAGCATTTATGTGTCCCATTTTACTAGCATAATAAGCAAATACTTTGACTGCAAGTTTTCTATTTTCTTGCGTAGTTAAAGGAAGTTGAGAAAGTTTATATACCTGACCTTCTGTATGTATATATATTGTTGTCCCGTTTTTAGTTTGTGATAATGTAAGTTTTCCATTTTTCATTGAAAAATGATCATCATCACCATTAGGGTCAATATTAGTTATTGGGTTATTGCTAAAAGTTGCATACGGACTTTGCCAAACTTTTTCTATTGGATCAACATTCCACCGTCTTCCTAATCTCGCATCATACTCCCAGAACATTGCGGTGTTAACATTTCCGGCTTGGTTTACTTCGTAATCCCGTTCCTGTCCGTTAAACCCATATCTATACTTCCCATTCTGCAAATTATACGCCTGTATTTCTGCATCACTACAGGC
>CAYVGM010000079.1:6529-10481 GCA_964451125.1 uncultured Chitinophagales bacterium | reverse complement strand
TGACAGAAGACGAAAAACATTTTATTAAACATGTATTGGCATTTTTTGCCGCCAGCGATGGTATCGTGAATGAAAACTTAGTTGTTAATTTCATGCAAGACGTAACCATACCGGAAGCCCGTTGTTTTTACGGCTTCCAGATTGCCATGGAAAACATTCATTCTGAAACTTATTCGCTCTTAATAGACACTTATATAAAAGATACCGCAGAAAAAAACAAACTCTTCCATGCCATAGAAACCTTGGACTGCGTAAAACTGAAAGCAAAATGGGCATTAAAGTGGATAGAAAGTGCGCCCTCGTTTGCTCATCGCTTAGTGGCATTTTGTGCCGTAGAAGGTATCTTCTTCAGTGGCAGTTTCTGTTCAATATTCTGGTTGAGAGAACGTGGCTTAATGCCGGGCTTGGCACATTCAAACGAGCTCATTAGCCGCGATGAAGGACTGCATTGCCAGTTCGCTTGTTTGCTCTACTCCATGCTCGAAAATAAACTGAGTAAAGAAGACATTTATTCTATCGTGTGTGATGCTGTAGAAGCAGAAAAAGTATTTGTACGCGATTCTTTGCCGGTTGCTCTAATTGGCATGAATGCCGACTTGATGTGCCAGTATATCGAGTTTGTTGCGGATAGTTGGATAGTAGCACTTGGCTATCCAAAAGTATATCATGCTACCAATCCTTTCCCGTTCATGGAAAATATTTCCCTGGAAGGTAAAACCAATTTCTTCGAGCGACGCGTATCTGAATACAAGAAAGCAGGTGTTGGTGTAGCGAAAGAAGACCAAACATTCGGTATTGTAGAAGATTTTTAAAAACCCGTGCTAAGCACGATTAAAATAGATTAAACCATGTACGTAATAAAACGCGACGGACGCAAAGAACCAGTCCACTTTGATAAGATTACCACCCGCATTTCCCGACTATCTTACGGGTTGAGTAACCGCTTTGTAGTGCCTCATAAAGTAGCACAAAATGTAATTCAGGGATTATATGATGGGGTTACCACAACAGAGTTGGATGAATTGGCAGCACGCACCAGTGCCAGCATGACGGTAGTGCATCCGGATTATGCCGTATTAGCTGCACGTATTGCAGTTTCTAACCTCCACAAAAACACAAAAAAAACGTTCTCTCGCATTATTGAAGAACTGTATAATTATATCGACCCAAAAACAAATAAAAAAGCACCACTGATTGCAGATGATGTGTATGAAATCATCATGGCAAACCGTGACAGATTAGACGCATCTATCATTCACTCCCGAGATTATAATTATGATTATTTCGGTTTTAAAACGCTGGAAAAATCTTATTTATTAAAGATGAACAGCAAAGTGGTAGAACGCCCGCAGCATATGCTCATGCGCGTTGCTGTTGGCATTCATAAAGAAGATATAGATGCCGCCATTGAGACCTATGATTTAATGTCTGAAAAATGGTTTACTCACGCCACGCCCACACTCTATAATGCAGGCACTCCAAAACCACAGTTGTCTTCTTGCTTTTTGCTGACAATGAAAGATGACAGCATCCGCGGTATTTATGATACCCTGCGCAACTGTGCAGAAATTTCGCAAGCTGCAGGTGGAATAGGATTGAGCATACATAATATAAGAGCAAAAGGAAGCTATATAAAAGGAACCGGTGGTGAAAGTAACGGCTTAGTACCGATGTTGCAAGTATTTAATTCCACAGCCCGGTATGTAGACCAAGGCGGTGGCAAACGCAAAGGGGCATTTGCCGTTTACTTAGAGCCTTGGCATGCTGATATTTTTGAATTTATAGAATTGAAAAAGAATCACGGCAAAGAAGAGCTGCGTGCCCGCGATTTATTTTATGCCATGTGGATTCCTGATTTGTTCATGAAACGTGTGAAAGACAATGCCACTTGGTCATTGATGTGTCCGAATGAGTGTCCTGGATTATGTGATGTATATGGTGAAGAATTTGAAGCTCTTTATTTAAAATACGAAGCAGAAGGCAAGGTAAGAAAAACAATAAAAGCACAAGAATTGTGGTTTCATATCATGGACAGCCAAATTGAAACCGGTACGCCTTATATGCTTTATAAAGACCATGCCAACCGCAAATCTAACCAAAAGAACTTAGGTACTATTCGTTCAAGCAATTTATGTACGGAGATTATGGAGTACACGTCAGCTGACGAAATTGCAGTATGTAATCTCGCTTCGATAAACTTGAGTCGCTTTGTTGACACCGAAAACAAGGCTTTTGATTTCCAGCGTCTGTATGATATTACTTATATCGTTACTAAAAATCTGAATAAAGTAATTGATATCAACTATTATCCTGTGCAGGAAGCTAAGAACAGCAATATGCGTCATCGTCCAATTGGTTTGGGTGTGCAAGGGCTGGCAGATACCTTCATGATGCTGCGACATGCATTCGATAGCGAAGAAGCAAAAATCCTCAACAAAAACATATTTGAGACTATCTATTTTGCTGCATTAAGTGCTTCAAAGGATTTAGCAAAAAAAGACGGTGCTTATCAGTCATTTGAAGGTTCTCCGATTTCTCAGGGCATCTTCCAGTTTGACATGTGGAAGGTGCAGCCTACTGATCGTTGGGACTGGGAAACTCTTCGCAGCGAGATAATGGAATTTGGTGTTCGCAACAGCTTATTGGTTGCGCCTATGCCAACAGCTTCTACTTCTCAGATTTTAGGCAATAATGAATGTTTTGAACCGTACACCTCCAACTTATATACTCGCAGAGTATTGAGCGGCGAGTTTATGGTAGTAAATAAGCATCTTTTGAAAGACTTAATTGAATTAGAATTGTGGAGTGATGAGATGAAAAATGCCATCATTGCCAATAAAGGATCAATTCAATCAATAAATGGTATTCCACAGGAAATAAAAGAGCTTTATAAAACAGCTTGGGAAATCAAACAACGTGTTATTTTGGACATGGCCGCCGACCGTGGCGCATTTATTGACCAAAGCCAGAGTTTGAATTTATTTATGGAGAGTGCAAACTACCAGAAGCTGACTTCTGCTCATTTCCACGCATGGGAAAAAGGACTGAAAACAGGCATGTATTACTTGCGTACTCGTCCGGCTATGGATCCGATACAGTTTACTGTCGATATGGATAAAGCGCGCAAAGCCAATGACATGGTTGCCAACGATCCAAGCTATAAGCACACCCAACAAGCTGTAGCCCCGATATATGAAAGCGTAGCTAATGCCCAGCAAGTTATGTTTGAAGTGAATGAAACCGCTGTAAAACAGGCTGAAATGACAATTGAACAACGTGCAGCGGAGTTTGGAATGACTGTTGAGGAATTTTTGCAGGCACAAAATGCATGTTCACTGGAAAATCCGGGAGCTTGCGAGATGTGTGGTTCATAAACTCATACATTCAAAATCAGCTAAAATACCCTTTCAATTTCTTTAAATTGGAAAGTTTGTACATAATCACCAACTTGCAGCATTAACTTTCCTGCAGGGTCTATGTCTGTAATGCTTCCTTCAAATACAACTTGACCCTTGCGGTAAGTCAGGCATTTTCCGTAGCCCATCAAATGTGCCATATATGCCGTTTTTACGGCAGCATAGTCTTTCATCTTTAGTTTAAGAAAATAATATTCTATGAGATAAAGGGCATTTTTAAACAGCTGTACTAAATCTGCCTGTTTGTTATTGAGCAAAGTAATACTGCTAGCCCTAAGACCCGTTTCAAAAACAGTTTGATTTACATTGATACCAATCCCAATAACCGAATAATTCAGAAATTGCCCTTGTATGGTATTTTCTATCAAGATACCTGCAATTTTCTTTTCCCCTGCAAAAATATCATTTGGCCATTTAATCGTAACAGGGAATAAATCTGCAATAAGGCTTTTTTCTATATCCTCATTTATACTTCTTGATTCTTGGTTCTTGATTCTTGGTTCATATTCTTCCTTCATTTCCATTTCAATAGCTTT
>CAYVGM010000079.1:0-6429 GCA_964451125.1 uncultured Chitinophagales bacterium | reverse complement strand
GATAAAATAAGTAAACAGATTTGGAAAAAACAAAAATTAAACGCACTAAAAAGAAATTAACAACAGCTGACCTTCATTTTTTGATTGTAGATTTGATTCAAGACAGAAAGGGGAAAGAAATTGTAAGTTTGGATTTGACGCAGATTCCCGAAGCCATCACAGATTATTTTGTCATCTGCCATGGTGAGTCTACAGTGCAAACACGTGCTATTATTGATCATATTGAAGAAGAGCTGCTGAAAGAGCATAAACTGAAGCCGTTGCATATCGAAGGTCGAAGCTTTGGCGAATGGTGTCTGATAGACTATGGAGATATTGTAGTTCATGTTTTCCAAAAAGAAAAACGGGAATTTTATCAATTAGAAGATTTATGGAGTGATGCAGTGCGAAAAGATTACGATTAATTCAACATCTCGTAAAACACATACTCAACGATTTTAATACATTTAAGTTCAAGAAAACGCTATGGATTTTTTACCGGAAGAAGATAAAAACAAAAACAACAATAAAAAGAAAGGCTTTAACAGCTATTGGATATTTGCTTTACTATTTGCAATTTTTCTGATTTTGCAGTTTTTCACTATGAGTGTGGCCAGCAGGCAAACTACTGAAGATTACTTTTTCAAAAAACTGGTGCCATCAGGAGATGTTGACAGTATTGATATCGTAAACAATGACCGAGTTGACATTTTCATCAATCCTGATTCTTTGCAGAAAAAAGCAATTTATAAAGATATCCGAACTACAAAATTAGGTCGTTTGAATATGGGCCCTCATTATTCATTCGATGTAATTAACCTTAATACTTTTGTAGAACACCTCGATGAAACACAGAAGAATCTGGCATACGAGCAAATCATCAAGAAAAACCGAAAAAAAGAAGGTCAGTATTTGGGATTGTTTTTGCAATGGGTATTACCTCTGTTGCTGATTGTAGGATTGTGGATGTTTTTGATGCGCAGAGCTTCCGGAGGTGTTGGTGGTCCGGGTGGACAAATTTTTAATATCGGCAAAAGCAAAGCCTCTTTGTACGACAAAGACACCAAAGTGAGTGTAACCTTTGATGATGTAGCCGGATTGGATGAGGCAAAAGAAGAAGTGAAAGAAGTAGTAGATTTTCTAAAAAACCCCAAAAAATATACGGCTCTGGGTGCTAAAATACCAAAAGGTGTACTATTGGTAGGCCCTCCGGGAACAGGAAAAACCTTGCTGGCAAAGGCTATGGCAGGCGAAGCACAAGTGCCTTTCTTTTCTATTTCCGGTTCCGATTTCGTTGAAATGTTCGTGGGTGTAGGAGCATCACGTGTTCGTGATTTATTTAAACAAGCCCGCGAAAAAGCCCCGTGTATCATCTTTATTGATGAAATTGATGCAGTAGGTCGTGCCCGCGGCAAAAATATGGTACAAAGCAATGATGAGCGGGAAAGCACACTGAATCAGTTGCTGGTAGAAATGGATGGTTTCAGCGGAGATAAAGGCATAATCATGCTGGCAGCCACTAACCGCCCTGATGTGCTGGACTCTGCTTTATTGCGACCTGGACGCTTTGACAGACAAATATCTATTGACCGACCTGACATAAAAGGCAGAGAGCAGATATTTAAAGTGCACCTCAAAAAACTGACAAAATTAGGTCCGGATGTCAATCCCGAAAAATTAGCCTCGCTTACTCCCGGTTTTGCCGGAGCAGAAATTGCCAACGTATGTAATGAAGCCGCTTTGATTGCTGCCCGTAAAGAGAAAACACAGGTGGAACTTTCTGATTTCAATGATGCCATAGACAGAACTATTGGCGGACTGGAAAAGAAAAACAAGATTATTTCTCCTCAGGAAAAAGAAATCATTGCTTATCATGAGGCTGGTCATGCAGTGTGTGGCTGGTATCTTGAACATGCGCACCCTTTACTGAAAGTTACTATAATTCCTCGCGGCATTGCAGCGCTTGGATACGCACAGTATTTACCGAAAGAACAATATTTGTATCGCACCGAACAATTGATGGATGAAATATGCATGACGCTTGGCGGCCGTGCGGCGGAAGATATCGTATTCGGCAAAATCTCGACAGGTGCGCAAAATGACCTGGAGCGAATCACCAAATTATGCTATGCCATGGTTACGATTTATGGCATGAATGATACGCTGGGTAATATCTCTTATTACGATCCGCAGGATAATGGTTTTACCAAGCCTTACTCTGAAGAAACAGCCCGTGAAATAGACATGCAAGTGAGAGAGTTGATAAATGTTGCTTACACAAGAACGAAAAACTTGCTGACTGAGAAAAGACATGAGCTGGAAGTAATTGCCAAAACTTTACTGAAAAAAGAGATATTATTTAAATCCGATTTGGAAGAGTTGATTGGCAAACGTCCGTTTGAAGAAGAGCCGCTTCCCGTTTCGCTGGTGTAATTAGCCAATGAAACAAGTTAACTCATTTGTTTGATTTTATCTGTTTACCTTTGCACGATGAAAACACTTTCAGCCCATATTTACAAATCTCTTTTTGATGTAATTTGGATAAGCATTTCTGCAATTGCTGCTTATCTGTTTTTGTTCAATGTGCAACCTATCGTTAGCAGTTCATTTTTCCGCTTTTTGTACTTCGGTATTTTTCTGGCTTTTATTTATTTTGGTTATACCATCTTTTTATTTGAGTCAAAACTCGCTCAGAATATTTGGGTAAAAGTTTTGTGGTTTACGGCAAATATTTTTTTGTTTTTTGTTTTACTCAAACAATATTACACCTTTGCCAAAGTCACTGACGACTATAATTATACGCTTGCTGCCGGACAACATATTAAAGCATTTACAGAATTGGATATGCAATTATACATTAAGAAAATGATTGTTTTAGCCGGGATAATTCCTTTGTTTCTCATGCTGGTATTTCAAATCCGTTTATTTATTTCTTTTTTTCAAACACGCCAGTTGGACAAGGTGGCTGACGTATTCAGAAAGGTATAATATTCAGGTATTTTCCGTTTTTGCGCAAATAACTTTGTATCACTTTTTTGGCATCGTGAAATTCCTCACGGAATTGAACGGCATCATGCAAATCTTCCATACTGTCTATATAAGCTTGCTCAATAAAGCCAAAACCTTTGTACTCATTATTTTCTATTTTCACTATGCTTTTTTCTGTACCTCCTCTTCCTTCATCAATTATAAAAAAGCTGTTGTGCGGATAAATAAATTTAGCCAATACATCCTGTAAGCGTTGATTATACACCGCACTCGATTCAATTTTCTTAAAAGCCGGCTCCAAACGGGATGAAGTCAGAATGGAATGCATCATTCTGTCTGCTTTAAATTTTGATGTAAATTTAAGTAACGGATTCTCTGCTTCTTCAATAAGTTTGACCATCAGTTTTTGAAAACCTTGTGCATCATCTTCCGCAAACAAGCCAAATCGCATTCTCTGCATGGTAACAGGGCGATTATACTTCGGTTTATACTGCATTTTTTCGTGAAATTCCAGCAAGCTGGCGACTAATTCGCTGCCACTGGCTTCATAACTGATACCGGCAATAATGCGGTGTAAATCTATTTTGTTTTTTTCAATGGGCTTTTTGAGGAAAAAGTTGATGACATATTCGCGAATGTTTTTACTCTTATCAATATAGACGATTTCACCTTGTTCATTATGAAAGTATATCACCCCCATTTCTTCCGGCAAGACTTCTACTTGTTCGATACTTATTTTTTCCGGAAGATACATTTTATGAATATCATCCGTTAAAAAATCGCTCAGATAGTCTTTTTTGTCATTTGCAATTACTTTCTCAAGCAAAAAAGATGTAGCTAAAGCATCACCAAAAGCACGATGTCTGTTGTCTATCGGTATTTCCAGTTCTTTACAGATATTACCCAGACTGTATGATTTTTTATGCGGGAAAACCTTACGGCTATATTGCACCGTACACAATGTTTTTTTATTAAAGGGAATGTTCAGCCGTTTGAATTCACTGCGCAGGAAATGATAATCAAAGCGGGCATTATGTGCCACGAAGACATTATTCTCCAGCAATTCGACTACCGTATGTGCGATATCTTCAAATTTTGGTGCATGCTTTACCATGGCATTGGTAATGCCTGTGAATGTAGAAATAAAGGCGCTGATTTCTTTTTCGGGATTGACTAATGTGGTGTATTCTCCTATTTTTTGTTTGCCGTCATGCAATATTATCCCAATCTCAATTATACGTTCTGAGCTGCTGTTTCCTCCCGTGGTTTCTAAATCTACTATTGCAAACACCTTGTTTTTTTTAAAAATTTATCTCAAATCCAGTTCCGTATTATCTCCAATATTCAGGCTTTGTGTACTGCCCCAAATTTCTGAATCATTGCCAATTAAAGAGTGATGCAAGATAACTTCATTCAATCGGGTATAACTGCCAATGATGGAATCGCGAATGATGGAATTTTGAACAATGGCATTTTCTCCAATGGTTACATTCGGTCCAATTATTGAATCCTTCAGCATGGCATTCTTTCCCACATATACAGGTTCCACTAAAATTGAATTTTGAATATTTTTTTTGTTAATTGCCCCTTTTGATTGCTTATTCAGCATCAGTCTGTTCGTTTCCAGCAGTATTTCCTTTTGCCCGCAATCGTACCAGTTTTCCACTTTAAATCCTGCTATTTGTATGTCTTTTTCCAGCATCCCCTGAATGCCGTCAGTAAGTGTATATTGCCCATTACTTCGTTTTTGTTCTTTAATATTGGTTTCCAGACATTGAATGAGCAAGTTAAATTCTTTGATTTTATAAATACCGACAACAGCCATATTCGACTTGGGTATAGAAGGTTTTTCGACCATTTTGGTAATATATCCGCTGTCATCAAACTCTGCCACACCAAATTTACGAGGGTCATTTACTTTTTTTACAGCGATAGCAGAAGTTTTCAGTGCGAGAAATTTCTTCCAGTCTAATTCAATAATGGCATCTCCCAGCACAATAATGACCTCTCCTTTTTTGGGAATATGATTTTTGGTAAGCCAGACAGCTTGTCCCAGACCTTCGCGTTCTTCCTGCACCACAAATTTTGCATTCAGTTTAGGATATTGTGTTTCTACGTATTCCTTTACTTTTTCGCCCAAATAGCCGATTACAAAGACAAACTCTGAAATTTTATTTTGCAGGAGCTGATCAATAATATAGCCCAATATCGGTTTTCCTGCAATAGGTATCAGCGATTTAGGCTGTGTATAGGTATGTGGACGAAGTTTTGAACCGATTCCGGCTACAGGAATTATCGCAATCATTGATTAAAGGTAGAAGTTATTTGTTTATAGTGGTACTTTAATTATTAAGTTTTTCTCTGAAGTATTAACCAAAATAACAAAATTCAGTTATGCTAAATGATAAATTTTTATTTGTGACAGTAATATTTTCACTATATTTAAATATAAAAATTGATCTTATGCAATCACACATACTAATTACTATCTTTAACCTATACAAGTATGAGCAAAAGCATTTCCAATAAACAATTATTTACTTCCGTAAAACAGCTTATTGATGAAGCCAAGAAGCAAGTAGTACGCAATGTAAACTCTGTAATAGTATTTACGTATTATCATGTAGTACGTATGATTGTAGAGGATGAACAACAAGGCACTAAACGTGCAGCTTACGCACAACAAACCCTCAGCAATCTTAGTATTGCATTAACCAAAGAATATGGCAAAGGGTATTCGACAGACAATTTGGAGTTAATGCGAAAGTTTTATTTATCCTACTCACAAATTTCCGAATCAGCGTCTCGGAAATCTGCTATTCAAAAATCCGAGACAACGTCTCGGAAATTCAACAACATTACGGATCTTGCAAATGCCTTTACATTAAGTTGGTCACACTATGTACAACTTGTAAAAATAGACAACAAAAAAGAACGAACATTCTATGAAATAGAAGCCATACAGAACAACTGGAGTGTACGAGAATTACAACGACAATATCAATCATCTTTATTTGAACGATTGGCATTAAGCAAGGATAAGAAAGGCGTAAAGAAATTAGCCACAAAAGGACAAAACATTGAACAACCAACTGATGCCTTAAAACAACCTTATGTATTAGAGTTCTTAGGTTTAAAAGAAGATGAACGCTATTCTGAAAGCGATTTGGAAACAGCCATCATATCTAAGTTAGAACATTTTATGTTAGAATTAGGAAAAGGATTTTTGTTTGAAGGACGACAGAAACGATTTACATTTGAAGGCGACAGCTATTATGTTGATTTAGTATTTTATAATAGACTGCTAAAGTGTTTTGTTTTATTCGATTTAAAAATAGGAAGACTTACGCATCAGGATATTGGGCAAATGCAGATGTATGTAAACTATTATGACCGAAAAGTAAAAATTAAAGACGAACTGCCTACTATTGGCATTATATTGTGTAAAGAAGAAAACAAAAC
>CAYVGM010000078.1:0-10482 GCA_964451125.1 uncultured Chitinophagales bacterium | reverse complement strand
GGAAAAGTAAAAGTAATTTTTTCTTACATTGGATATGACAACATTGTAGAAAATGTTAATTTAAAACCCAATCAAAAGTTGACTCTTGATATAGACATGGGCGAGGCGCAAAGTTTATTGGATGAAGTCGTAGTAACCAGCAGTAAATTTGAGAGAAAAATCGGTGAAGAAACCGTATCGATAGATATCATCAAACCGGCAACTCTTGAGAAACAGAATTTAAATAATGTAAGTGATGCCTTGCAACGCAGTCCGGGCTTAACAGTCGTTGACAATCAGGTAAATATTCGAGGTGGTAGCGGTTGGAGTTATGGTGCGGGTACTCGTGTACTTTTATTGATGGACGATATGCCTATTCTACAAGCTGATGCCGGATTTCCCTCTTTTTCTTCAATTCCGGTAGAAAACATCGGACAAATCGAAATAATTAAAGGTGCGGCTTCTGCTCTATATGGTTCTTCTGCCATGAATGGCATAATCAACTTTAGAACAAGCTATCCTACATCCGAGCCCCACGGTAAATTTTCCATGTTTGGAACTGTTTATGATAATCCTAACAAGAAAGAAATATATGGTTTATTAGATGCAGAAAACCAGTTTACCGGAGTAAAAGTCAGTGAGAAAGTAAATAAAAATTGGTGGGAACTGGATAGTGTATTATTAAAGGGTGTAAGTTTGGGCAGTGGATTGATTACTGTCCGAGATACTACAATTGCTAATCCGTATCAAACCCGCCCGCATGAGTTTGGATTTAGTTTCAAATATGCTGAAAAATTGGGAAAAACAAAGAAATTGGATTTTATTTTAAATGGTATGTTATATAAAAAACAATCTCACCGCTGGGGAGAATTTGAAAAACGCGGCAGGATTACTGTTAATTTAAGATACAGAATAAATGAAAAAATAAGTGTAGGTGTCAATACTAATATAATTGCAAGTCAAAGTCAAACTTTCTTTTTATGGGGTGGTTTAGGTATCTACAAATATCTGCCAGGTGCCGTTACCGGAATTCCTACAGAATCCAGAACCTTCAGAGCCACAATAGATCCTTTCTTCAGATATGTCGATTCAAAAGGAAATTCTCATAAAATACTTACCAGATATTATCGTACGTCAATTGACAATACTAACAATCAAGATAATGCCTCTCACTATATTTATGGAGAATACCAATATCAACGTAAAATTGATAAATGGAACTTTGTGATAACAACGGGTGCTGTAGGTAATTATGTTTTATCAAAAGCACAATTATTTGGAGACACCAAACATCATGGCTATAATGTTGCAGGATATTTACAATTAGATAAGAAATTCTGGAAAAGGCTGAATATATCTTACGGTTTCAGGTTTGAATCTAACTTTATTGACGGATTAAAACCGGAAACAAAACCTGTTTCAAGAATTGGTGTCAACGTTGAATGCGCTAAATATACCTTTGTGAGAGCTTCATTCGGTCAAGGTTATAGATTTCCTACCATAGCAGAATTATATGTAAAAACGGAGTTAAGTCCTACAATAGCTATTGGTCAAAATCCGTCACTCAAGTCTGAAAAAGGAATGAGTGCAGAATTAGGTATTAAACAAGGAATAAAATTAGGTCGTTATTTTAATGCATTTGTTGATGTTGCAGCTTTTTATCAGCAATTCAAAGACATGATGGAATTTAACTTTGTTCCCGGTGCAGGTAAGTATATTATTGAAGCTAAATCATTAAATGTGGGTAGTACAGAAATTATTGGTGCTGAATTGACATTAATGGGCGAAGGAAAGATTGCAAAAAAATTCCCTTCTACTATAACTTTTGGTTATACGTTTATTCAACCTAAATTCAAAAATTACGATCCGACTAATAAAAGCGATAACGGCATTGCAGATTATAATATCTTAAAATACCGTTTTAGACATTTAATAAACGGTACTTGGGATGTTTCTTTTGGGGGATTTGATTTTGGAACAACAATACAGTATTTCTCCGCAATGGAAAATTATGATTATATTCTGGGCTTATTATTACCAAATACTTTCCAGTTTAATTATGGTAAATACAAAAATAACTGGGAAAGCAAAAAACCTGCTTTCCGTCAGAAAGGTGATTTTATTTTGAGTTTAAGAACTGCCTACAACTTTGGTAAAGATAAAAACTTCAAATTGTCGTTTGTAGTAAATAATGTAACGAACAGAGAATATACATCCCGAACAGGCTTGATAGAGGCACCAAGAAACTATGGATTCCGATTTGACACAACCTTTTAACCAGACATAACCATTTATGGTTACTCAATAACAATAGATTGAATTAATTACTATTTATTAATTCAAATACTGCTTCATTGAAATTAATCCATCTTATTTTTGTAAAAAAGTACAGACTATGATTTTATTCAGAAAACTACTTACTTTATTCGGATTTAGTATCTTTTTTTCAACCTTGTTTGCAAAAGGAACACTTACAGGTATTATTTCCGATTCTACTACCGGCGAAAAATTGTTAGGCGTAAATATTGAAACTAAAGGCATCGGAACATCTTCAGATATTGATGGAAAATATATTCTGGAACTGGATGAAGGAAGTTATCTTGTTACATTCTCGTACTTAGGATATACCAGTATTTCTCAAAATATTGATATTAAAGATGGGCAGACACAAGAGTTAAATATATTATTACAAACCGTAGCTACGGATTTAAGTGATAATGAGGTTGTAATTACAGGGTCTATGTTTGAAAAACGTGCCAGCGAAGAAGTAATTTCTATTGAACTAATCAAACCTAAGGCATTGCAAAATCTTAATCCGGTGAGATTAGATGAAATTGCAAGGATAACGCCCGGCTTAAATGTAGTAGATGGTCAAACAAATATCAGAGCTGGAAGTGGTTGGACCTATGGTGTAGGCTCAAGAGTAATGTTTATATTAGATGGTATGCCCGTTTTATCTCCCGATCGCGGAGATGTGAAATGGACTTTGCTTCCGGTGGAATTAGCAGGTCAAATTGAAGTCTTAAAAGGTGCATCTTCTGTACTTTATGGATCATCAGCAATGAATGGCACTATCAATATTTTATACCCGAAACCTACTTCTAAACCCATTACTCGAATTAGCGTATATCAGTCTTTCATTACTTCACCCAAAAACAAGGTATATAAATGGTGGAAATTTCCCATACCTACTTTCGGTGTTTCTTTTATGAGAGCGCATAAACCCAAACCTAATTATGATTACATTGTTGGAAGTAATATTTATATATCTAATAATCATTTTGAAAGAGGACAGGAATTTTTAGCACGTTTTAATTTTAAAACCAGATGGATAAATAAAAAAAATGAAAATATGTCTTATGGCATTGGTGGCTCTATGATGTATAACAAAGAATATGAATTTTTCTATTGGCAAAATAAAACAGATGGAGCTTATAAAGCAGGTGCCGATAATGACTTCCAAAATATTCGTTTAACGGTAGATCCATTTTTTCAGACGTATGATAAGAAGAACAATAAACATGAAATAAGAGGAAGACTCTATTTTAACCGACCTTCATTTAGTACCATTACCATTTTACAAGATACTCGCTATTCATTTAATAAAAGATATGAAAGTAAAAAATTCAATATTGTTGCAGGTGCAGAACATCAATATTTATGGGTAAAAGTTCCGGCATTTGCAGGTGGCGGGTCTAAAATGGCAAATTTGCTTGCAGGGTTTACACAGTTAGATAAAAAATACAAAAAACTTACCCTGACTGCAGGAGTTCGTTTTGAAATGTTTAAGTATGAAAAAAACATAGGCGTTACCGGCAGCATCTGGAAAAATGCAAATGGAAAAACAAAATTTTATTTACCCGGACAATGGAGATGTGGTCTAAACTATGAGATTTCTAAAAATTCATTTTTAAGGTTTAATATAGGTCAAGCATATAGATTTGCATCATTTGCTGAACAATTTGTAAATGAAAATGTTGGAAGTGCAAGTCAAACATATTCGGTGAAATTGTACGATACCATTCCACCATATATATATGTAAGAGACAGTTCATATACAATCTCACATCCATTATTACATATTCATCCAAATACAGATCTGACTCCTGAATATGGATTTACCAGTGAAATTGGTTTTGAACAAAAATGGAATGTACGAAAAGGAAAATATACCGGTAATTTTGATATCGCATTCTTTTGGCAAGAGTATAAGAATATGATTGACATCAACACGATAGGTCCAGTTACTAATGCAGAGGTTAACCTGCAATTTCAAAATATTTCTAAAGCTCGTATTGCCGGTTATGAAATCAACTGGAAAAACAATATCAAAATTGCCCCTAAGCACAACATGTACATGAATGTAGGCTATACCTATTCAATGCCGGTAGATTTAAATCAAAATGCTTATGTGGATGTAAAAAACCCATTTAAATATTTAGGATTTTTATTTAAAAACATGTTTAAAACCATGAAAATTGATGACGCTTATGCTACTACATTATTAAAATATAGAAATCGCAGCCTATTGACGTTTGATATGGAATACAATTTTAATGACCAAATAACAATCGGCGCAGATTTAAGATATTACAGTTCCATTGAGAATTTTGATGTTATCTTTTTAAACCTGAATCAAATTAATGAATACTACGTTGATAATTATTACAACACTAGCCGTAAAGGAGATGCCGTGCTGAATGTACGTGCTTTCTATACCTACAAGAAACGTCACAATTTTGGATTAGTCATAAAGAATATAACTAACACCGAATTTTGGCTTCGCCCTGGTAAGCTGGAACAGCCTCGAAGTGTAGGAGTACAATATCGCTTAGAATTCTAATTAGATAATCAGCAAACAAAAAATCCTTTCATTTAGAAAGGATTTTTTAATTTTAGAAATGACTATGCAAAATTACGCTTATTATAACCGGCTATTCAAACCGATAGATTTACCTCTCGCATTTTGCGATATGGATATGCTCCAGCAGAACATAAAAGATATTGCTTACAGATGCTCCGGAACAGATAAAAAGATAAGAATAGCCTCAAAATCCTTTCGCTGTCGTTATATCATTCAGCATATTTTTGAAAGTCATTCCATTTACAAAGGCATTATGAGTTTTTGTGGTGCTGAAACAATTTTTTTGCTCGAAAACAATTTTGATGATATTTTAATCGGCTATCCCATAATAAACGAATCAGAAATCAGGAAAATTTGTACCTGGACGAAAAAAGGGAAGAAAGTTTATTTGATGACAGACGATAAAGCACATCTTGAAATAATAAACCGAATTGCTGCCGAAGAAAATACCATCCAGCCTGTTTGTATAGATATCGACATGTCCACCGATTTTCCGGGCATTCATTTTGGTGTCTTGCGTTCACCATTAAATTCCATTTCTAAAGCAAAAAAATTTATAGACCAGTTTGAAAACTATCCGCACATTATACTTAAAGGTGTAATGGGCTATGAAGCTCAAATTGCAGGTCTGGGTGATAAAAATCCGGCAAACGGCATAAAAAACATGCTGATTCCAACATTAAAAAAGAAATCAATAGCCGACTTTACTAAAAGAAGAGAAGAAATTGTACATTATATCAAATCAAAAAAGATAGAACTCGACTTTGTGAATGCAGGCGGCACCGGCAGTATTGAAAGTAGCAAAACCGAAGACTGGGTAACAGAAATCACCGTAGGTTCGGGCTTCTACTCTCCTGCTCTGTTCGATTATTATTCCAATTTCAAGCATCAGCCGGCAGTCGGTTTCGCACTTCCCATCGTACGATCGCCAAAAAATGGCTATTTTACTTGTTTGGGTGGCGGATATATTGCCAGCGGTACCACAGGGCAGGATAAACAGCCACTGCCTTATCTGCCTAAAGGCGTGGAACTTACTGAAAATGAAGGCTGTGGCGAAGTACAAACGCCTTTTGCCTATAAGGGTAAAGAACCTATAGCTATTGGCGATATTGTCTTGTTCAGACATGCCAAAGCCGGTGAAATTTGCGAACGGTTTAATGAATTACAGCTCGTTTCCAATGGAGAAATTATCAAAAAAGTACCTACTTACCGGGGGGAAGGAAAATCATTTTTATAAAAAATCAGCTTTTATTAGGTAATGTAAAATATATTCTATAACTTGCCACCTTAAATTTTTTTTTAAATGACCATTTATGTTGCGAATTTACACTACGGTGTAAAACCAGAAGAACTGCAAACAGTTTTCGAAAACTACGGTGAGGTTGAATCCGTTAAAATCATCTCAGACAAATTCACCGGAAAAAGCAAAGGTTTTGCCTTTGTAGAAATGCCCAATGCTGAACAAGGCGCTAAAGCAATTTCAGAATTAAATTCTTTTGAATTAAAAGGAAGAAATTTGGTAGTGAATGAAGCACGTCCGAAAGAAGAAAGACCAAAGTCAAACTTTAATAAGAGATATTAATTATTGAAATTTTTGTTTGTCAAAAAAAAGAAAGGCTGCCATGTGCAGCCTTTTTATTTAAAACAATTAAAAAAGAAGTAAAACTTGCTTTATTGGCTACCTTTAAAAAAATGATACCTTTGCACATGCATTCCAAAATTCTCATTTTTGATTTCGGTTCTCAATATACCCAACTGATAGCCCGTCGCATTCGCGAACTGGATATCTACTGCGAAATTCATCCTTATCATGCGCATAGTATATTGGAAAAAAACACATTCAGCGGTATTATTTTATCCGGCTCTCCTTTTTCTGTTTTAGAAGAAAATGCGCTTCAGTTTCCGGTGAAAGAAATTGTCAACACCTATAAAAAACCAGTCTTAGCTGTTTGCTATGGTGCGCAATATATTGCCCATATTCATAAGGGCAAAGTTGAGCGCTCTCAAAAGCGGGAATATGGCAGAGCAAATCTGAATTATATCGAACCAGAAAATAAACTTTTTTCTTACATACACAAAGGCAGTCAGGTTTGGATGAGCCATGGAGATTCTATTTTGCAGTTGCCCGATGATTTTGAACTTTTAGCCAGCACGGATGCCATCCCGGTCGCCGCTTATAAACATAAAACAGATGAGGTTTATGGCATTCAATTCCATCCGGAAGTTACTCATTCTTTAGACGGAAAACAACTCATAAAAAATTTTGCATTAGATATCTGCCACTGTTCGCAAGACTGGACTTCGGGTGCATTTGCTGATGAAACCATTGTTGAAATCAAAGACACTATTGGAACAGACCATGTTGTACTCGGATTATCAGGCGGGGTAGATTCTTCTGTAGCTGCGTTATTATTGCATAAAGCCATTGGCAGTCAGCTCACTTGCATTTTTGTCAATAATGGATTGTTGCGATTAAATGAATTTGATAACGTGCTCGATTCATACAAACATTTAGGACTGAACGTGATTGGCGTGGATGCTTCTGAAAAATTTTATGCTGAATTAGAAGGCAAAACTGACCCCGAAGCAAAGCGAAAAGCAATTGGTAAGGTTTTTATAGATGTATTTCAGGAAGAAGCTGAAAAGCTGGACAATGTAAAATGGCTGGGGCAAGGAACAATCTATCCCGATGTTATCGAGTCGGTTTCTGTACACGGTCCTTCTGCAAAAATAAAATCACATCACAACGTCGGTGGTCTACCGGAAAAAATGCACCTCAAAATAATAGAGCCACTTAAAAAATTATTTAAGGATGAAGTGCGGAAAGTAGGTGCGTATCTGGGTTTACCCGAAGAAATTTTACATCGCCATCCGTTTCCGGGGCCCGGTTTGGGCATACGTATTCTCAGCGAAATTACACCCGAAAAAGTGCAAATGTTGCAAAAAGCTGATGCAATATTCATAAATGGCTTAAAAAAAGAAAATTTATACGACAGTGTATGGCAAGCCGGCGTCATGTTGCTTCCGGTGCAAAGTGTGGGTGTAATGGGTGATGAAAGAACTTACGAAAATGTTGTAGCTTTGAGGGCAGTAACATCGGTAGATGGCATGACAGCAGACTGGTGTCATTTGCCTTACGAGTTTTTGGCACGAATTTCGAATGAAATAATCAATAACGTAAAAGGAATAAACAGAGTAGTCTATGATATCAGTTCAAAACCACCTGCAACTATTGAGTGGGAATAAGATATGGATGTTACTTTTTATGCTGTTTGCATTAAATGCTTGCGCTGCAAAGAAAATTACAACCACTAAAAATGCAGAAATTGTAGCCATTGAGAAACCATCTCCATCAGCTAAAGAAAAGGGCGATTCTATTACTGTAAAACCTGTCATTTTTGACATAAAAGATAACACAGTGAAAGAAACAAAGCCAATTGCGACTGAGGTTTCGGCGGTAAATGATCCGTATAAAAAATACAATATTGCCATACTTTTGCCATTTAATCTGGAACAAATTCCTATTGGTAAATTTATAGTGGACTCTACAAAAATACTGAGTGCAGAATCTACAGATGCCATTCAATTTTATTTGGGAGCACTTTTGGCAAAACAGCGCATTTTAAACAATTCACTTACGGCTAACGTGTATTTTCTGGATGTAAAAAACGATTCGGCTTCTGTACAAAAAACATTATCTTCCAAGCCTTTTCCTAAAGTAGATTTTATCATTGGTCCACTTTATTCAAAAACGTTAAAAATGGTAGCTGACTATGCTTTGCAAAATCATATTCCTATGATTTCTCCATTGGTCAATTCCATGTATATCAAAAACAATCCCTATTATTTTAATGCAAATGCCTCATTGAAAAGCCAGTACAGATTTTTATTGGACGAAATGAAAAAAGCTCATCCATATAAAACCATTGAAGTACTTTACGATGCTACAGATTCGACAGCTGAAAGTATTACTATTTTGAAAGACTTGGCAGATAACAACCTCAAAATATCCAATATTAAATATACCGCAATAAAAAGCTGGGATGATGCTGCCAAAATCTTATCTAATTCAGATACGCTGAGTGAGCGCATGGTATTGATTTATTCATCTAAAGAGCCGTATATAAAAAGTGTATTGGGCAAATTAAAACCGCTAAAAAACAAGCTCAATATCTATACTTCGTCCTGTTTGCGATATGCTAAAGGCCTCGCCGATTTAAAATTGACCGATAATGTTTTTACGGCATATCCATATAATTCAGACAATATCAATTTCAGACAATTTACAGACAGATATACCTTGAAGTATGTAAAAAAACCGGATGAAACGGCATATCAGGCTTATGATATACTGATGCATCTGCTTTATATGATCGACAAGCATCAAACCTTAACCGATAATAATTATATCAACACGCTTGATTTTGACAATACACAAAACAAATTCAACTTTAAGCCCATTATTAATAAAGAAAACAGCGTAGATTATTACGACAACACCCATCTCAATTTATACAAATTGGTAAACGGTACTTTTTTGCTCAATCCGGTGGAATAAGTGCATTGATGTAAGAAAAAATTGTATTATTTTTATGCATTACTAAATTTATGCATAAAATATACACTTTTCTTTTACTGACTTACTTAGGTATTACATTAGTAGATGCACAATATAATGTTCAGTTATTAGCTAGAAAAACTTATTCCGGTCAAAATCTATCCGGTTCTTGGGGATATGTAGATCCTGTTACACAAAAAGAATACGGACTAATAGGTACGTCGAAAGGACTTTCTATTGTGGATGTAAGCATACCGACCTCTCCGGTAGAAGTCAAATTTATTCCGGGTTCTAATGGCTTATGGCGTGAGTGTCAGACTTACAGATCATTTGCCTACATTACTCAAGACAATAATGGAAATACTAATAGCGAAGGTATATTGATATTCGATTTATCTACTCTTCCAGCAGGAAAAGTGGATACTTTCAGAGGTACTACGATAAATGATTCAATTTTCAGAACTCATTCTTTATATGTAGATACCACACAAGGATTTTTATACTTGAATGGTGGCAGATTTAAAGTGGGAAATTCCGGTCAGAATGGTGTGGCTATTTATGACTTAAAACCCAACCCTAAAAAACCGGTATTTGTCGGATATACTCCTTCCGCAGCAGGCACCTCACTTAATTACGTACATGATTGTTATGTGAGAGACAATATCATGTATCAAGCACATGTCTACAATAACAGATTTACCGTTTGGGATGTAACTAGTAAAGCTAACCCAATAAAATTGCAAGATTTTACAACTGCCTACTCAACAGTACATAATATGTGGTTATCAAAAGACAGTAAAACACTTTTTGTTACTCATGAGGTTTATAATTATCCGGTGGAAGCTTTTGATGTCAGTAATTTAAACAATATCCGCAAATTATCGGAATTTAAGGTTAACCCGACTAATCAGGAAATTGCACACAATGTACATGTGATTGATGAAAACTTTGCGTATACATCATACTATTCAGATGGTTTAGCAATTTTTGATATTTCAGACCCCAATAATGTAATTACCGTTGGTTATTATGATACACAACCAGGTTCAACCAGAACAGAGAATGGTGTGTGGGGCGCTTA
>CAYVGM010000077.1:0-10495 GCA_964451125.1 uncultured Chitinophagales bacterium | reverse complement strand
CGATTAACTGGACCTTTGAAACTTCAGGAACAGATAAAGTGAATATACAAATAGACGGACAGTCGTATGCCGCACAAAAAGAAAGCGATGACAAATACACTTTTACAAAACGTATTTTGAAAGACACTCGATACACGTTGTATGTGTCGAATAATGAGGCGGAAAATGGCGACTCGGTTTCATTCGCCATCTCTGCCACGCCCGACAATCTGCCGGCTATTAGCGTAGAGCGCATACAAGATACACTAAACAAAGATTTCGCCTTGTTTTTGGGTGCAGTTTCAGATGATTATGGTTTATCTCGTTTGGAATTTCATAGTGCATTATCTGATGAAAAAGGCAAAATAATTTCTGCCAAAAAACAAGCATTGCCACTTGTCAATTCTTCTATCTCTGATTTTAATTTTCCTTTAGATTTTGAAAAATATGGCGTAAAACCCGGTTATAAATTAAACTACTATTTTGAGGTTTGGGATAATGATGCTGTGAACGGACCTAAGTCTGCCAAATCGCAAACTTATCTCTACGAAAAGCCAACAATTACTCAACTTGAAAAACAAGAATTCCAAAATCAGGAAGCCATTAAAGACGATTTGAGCTCAGCCATGAGCAAAGCCCAGAAATTAGCCGCCGACATCAAAGAAATGAAGAAACGCATTCTGAGCAAACAAAATTTAAACTGGGAAGACAAGAAACAATTGGAGCAAATACAAAAAGAACATCAGGAATTGCTGCAAGAACTGAAAGAAATGGAAAAGAAATATGATGAGAATCTGAAAAACCAGGATGAGTATAAAAAGGTGGACGAAGAAATTTTGCAAAAAGAAGAAAAGATACAGGAGATGATGCAAGATTTGATGAATGATGAGATGAAAGACCTGATGAAACAAATTGAAGAGATTTTGCAAAAGATGGAACAACGCAACACATTTGAGAATTTGGATAAAATGCAAATGAGCAATGAGAATTTGAAAAATGAGTTGGATAAAATGCAGGATTTATTCAAGCAATTGCAGTTGGAACAAAAGGCACAGGAAACGATTGATAAATTAGACCAATTGGCAAAAGATCAGGAGCAATTAAGCAATCAGACAGAACAAAACCAAAACAACTCCGATCAGCTCAAACAAAAACAAGAGGAGCTGAACAAAAAAATGGACAACATTAAAGAGAACTTACAGCAGCTTGATAAAATAAACAAGGAAAATGAAGAGAAACTGAATACCGACGGCAATGAAGAAATGAGCGAAGATATAGAGCAAGATATGGACAAAGCCTCGGATGAGTTGGGTAAAAATGAAAAACAAAAAGCAGGAAAATCACAAAAGAGTGCTTCACAGAAGATGAAACAAATGGCACAAAAGATGAAGAATGATTTGAATAAAATGCAAATGAGCAATACTGCCGAAGATATTCAAACCATACGCCAGCTGTTGGAGAACTTAGTAAAACTTTCTTTCGATCAGGAACAATTAATGAATGAGCTCAAAAAGACAGATATTCAGACGCCGAAATATGTTTCCATCATGCAAAAACAATACGACCTGCGCGATGATGCAAAAATGATTGGAGATAGTCTGCAATCTTTGGGCAAGCGACAATTTCAGTTGCAGCAATTTATTTCAGATGAACTCTATAAGCTCAACCGTGAAATGAAAAAATCATTGGATAATCTGGAGCAGCGATTTAAACCGCAAGCCGGTGTGGCGCAGCAAATGGTGATGACCTCTGCCAATAACCTGGCACTTATGCTGAGCGAATCGTTGGATAATTTGCAACAACAATTGCAACAACAACAAGAAGGAAGTGGCAGCTGCGATAAGCCCGGAGGGAAAGGCAAGAAAAGCGGAGGCAAGCCGAAGATGAGCTTGGGCGAAATGCAGAAACAGATGAATGAACAATTGCAGAAGATGCAAAACAGCATGCAAAACGGAAAGAATGCCAAACAAATGGGCAAAGATTTTGCCGATGCCGTAGAAAAACAAGCCGCCATACGCGAGGCTTTGCGCAAGATGAAAGAAAAGATGAGTCAACAGAATAAAAACGGGGTAGATGATGTATTGAACAAGATGGAGGAAAATGAGAAAGAGCTGATGATGAAAAAACTGACACCCGAAACCATAAAGCGCCAGAAAGAAATAGAAACCCGCTTATTGGAATACGAAAAAGCCGAACGCGAACAAGGTGAAGAAGAAAAACGCCAGTCTAAAACGGCGCAAGAAGTACCAAGGAAACTACCACCTGCCCTGGAAGAGTTTTTGCAAAAGCACAAATCAGCTATGGAAATGTACAAAACCGTGCCACCCAACCTGAAACCCTTCTATAAAGAATTAGTAGAAAAATATTTCAGGACAGTACAGTAGCCTGTTCTGGGTAGAAGAAGATATACAATGTCTGGATTTAGAAATTTTTTTCTCATCCGGTAGTGTATGATAAACTGTGTCAACTTTCAATATCGGGTAATGTGAGCCAAAGCGAAGTTCTTTCTTAAATGTTTGGGCTCGATGCCCAAACATTTTATAAGTAAAAAAGGGATAACTATTACGCTATCCCTTTCCTGAATACTGCAAAATGTAATTCTTTATACTTTAGCTGTTTTTACTGTTTTTACAATGCGAGCAGCCACTTTATAAGGGTCTGCTGCAGAGTTGGGTCTGCGGTCTTCCAGCCAGCCTTTCCAGCCTTTATCTACAGTGGCTATCGGAATGCGTATAGATGCTCCTCTGTCGCTCACACCAAAAGAAAACTTATCGATAGATTGTGTTTCATGTTTTCCTGTTAAGCGTAAATGATTATCTGCACCATATACTGCAATATGCTCTTTCACAAACGGACGGAAAGCCTCACATATTTTTTCGTATGTTTCTTTGCTGCCACAGCTACGCAATACTTCATTGGAGAAGTTAGCATGCATACCTGAGCCATTCCAGTCGGTATCGCCTAGCGGTTTGCAATGCCAGTTGATTGCATAGTCATATTTTTCGGCTGTGCGTTCTGCCAAATAGCGAGCCACCCATGTCTGATCTCCAGCTTCTTTAGCACCCTTTGCAAACACTTGAAACTCCCATTGTCCAATGGCTACTTCAGCATTAATACCTTCTACATTTAAGCCGGCCTCCAAACACAAATCCAGATGTTCTTCTACGATATGACGACCTACGGCTTTACCTGCACCTACAGAGCAATAGTATGGACCTTGTGGCCCCGGCTCACCAGTTGGAGTATATTCATCCCAGCCGATAGGCTTGTTTGTTTTGGGGTTCCAGATAAAATATTCTTGTTCAAACCCAAACCAGAAATCATTATCATCATCGTCAATAGTAGCTCTGCCGTTAGAGACATGCGCTGTTCCGTCAGGATTCATTACTTCGCACATCACCAGATATCCAAATTTTCTATCAGGATCCGGACAAATAAAAACCGGCTTTAATAAACAGTCGGATGAACCTCCCGGCGCTTGCTCTGTTGATGAGCCGTCAAAGCACCAAACCGGACAATCTTCCAGCTTGCCACTGAAGTTTCTTTCTATTCTGGTTTTGCTGCGTAAGCTTTGGGTCGGTTTATATCCGTCTAGCCAAATGTACTCTAATTTTGCGTAAGACATATTAAGTTTTTTTAAAATGTGAAAAATTTTCTGATTGTTTTCTGTAAATTTTGGATTTTAGTTCAAATTTTCCAAGAATTTTCCAATTAATTTTAGTTTAAGAGATTATTATGTAGATACGCAGATATAATCATTGTTTTTTTAGAGAAATTATAATAACACCTTGCAATTTTTTATTTCACTCAAAATTCATTTTATATTGATATGCACAGCAGGATTTTGGTGTAAACTTGCAACCTCAATTTTATTGCTATGCTACATCCCTTTCATTATGTATCTGCCAAAGAAGCACTTGCTTATATCGAGAGCGGTAATCGTGTATTTGTTCAAGGTGGTGCGCAAACACCCTTATATATGTTGCGCGAACTTGCATTGGAAAAGGACAGGCTCAAATTCGTAGAGTTGGTTTTTATTTCGGTTCAAGGTGATATTGTAGTGAATAAGCCTGAATATAACGGTCATTTTGATATCAACTGCATGTTTGTTAGTACGAGTGTGCGGGGTGCTGTCAATACAGGTCATGCCGATTATATTCCTGTTTTTCTGAGTGATATTCCCGATTTGTTCAAAAAAGGGTACTTACCTCTGGATATTGCCATTGTGCAGGTATCACCGCCCGACAAACATGGCTACTGCTCGTTAGGTGTAAGTGTAGATATAGCACGCAGCGCCGTAAATATGGCAAAATATGTAATTGCGCAGGTCAACCCGCGTGTGCCTCGTACGCATGGCGACAGTCTAATACATACCGACAGATTTTCAGCCATGGTATATCATGATGAAGAATTACCGGAAGTAGACTATGCCCAAAAAATTGGTCAAGATGAGCTTAAAATAGGAAAGTATATTGCCGAGATGATAGATGATGGCAGCACCTTGCAAATGGGCATAGGCACTATACCCGATGCCGTGTTGAAGTCGCTTTATAATCATAAAGATTTAGGTGTGCATACTGAAATGTGCAGTGATGGCATTATTGATTTATTCGAACGGGATGTCATTAATAATAAGAAGAAAGTGATTTACCCTAATAAAACGGTAACTGGTTTTGCCCTTGGTACCAAACGACTATACAACTATTTAGATGATAATCCGGCATTTGTTTTTCTGGATATTGACTATGTAAATGACCCATCCGTAATTCGCCGCAACCCAAAGGTAATAGCCATCAACAGTGCGATAGAAGTGGACTTAACCGGGCAAGTATGTGCCGACAGTATCGGCACGTATCAATATAGTGGCATCGGCGGGCAAATGGACTTTATGCGAGGTGCTGCTTTGGGCGAAGGAGGAAAGCCGATAATTGCATTGACTTCCAGAACCAATAAAGGAGTAAACCGTTTAGTGCCTTTTCTTAAACCGGGAGCAGGCGTGGTTACTTCAAGAGGACATGTACATTATGTGGTAACAGAATATGGCGTTGCCAATTTGTTTGGCAAAAATCTCAGACAGCGGGCGAAGGCATTGATAGATATTGCACATCCTGATGACAGAGAAATGCTGGAAAAAGCCTGCCATGAAAGGTTTAAGGTTTTTGTGTAATATGCTAAAATTGAGAACCAGATTTTACTTCATCTCGCTAATCCACTGGCGTATCAGTGCCACGGCTTCTTTATGTACTAAATTTCTGCCAAATTGAGGCATTCTGATTTCAGGTTCTACGCTTTCCATTCGGTAGGTAACGATAGATTCATCCGGCTTGCCGGGTACTACATCATACAGGCAATTGCCGCTGCCTTTGCCTGCAGAAACGGGACTTTTCATTACGCCCCAACTTTCAGGATTCTTATCACTTAGCAATAAATATAAACCCGTATTGCTGGCACTGCCCTCTTTGCGGTGGCAATGGGCGCAGTTGACTTCCAGATAAGCTTTAGCCCTGTCTTCCACACTTGCCGCTTTTTCATCAAATGCATCTACAATCTTATTATTTACGTTATCTGCCTTCTTGTAGCCGGTTAAATAGCCAACTTCCACCCATTTATCCAACTGGTTTTTTACCCCATCAGCATAAGTATAGTTTTTATTTAAATAACGAACTTTTGTACCAATGGGCATGGCGGCATTATTGAGGTTGTGGCAATTTTTGCATTGATTTTTATTCGGATAGCCATAAATGGTACTCACGTGTTCGCCCTGCAAATTTGTAAACTCAACAGGTTTGGAATCTCCAACAATATTGAGCTCGGCATCAGTTTGTTCATCATTCCAAACATAAGTCAAATTATCCCAACCGTTTTTTCGGTTTACGAGTAAGCGCGTTTCCATTATCTTTCTGCCCTTCGATTCATCAAGAAAATCATGCGGATAATAAAAGTTTTTAATCAACACCGTACCTTCTGGAAATTGTAAAACTTCATCTTTTGAATAATTGGCTGAAACACCTTCCGGCATCCAAACAAAACGTGCTTTATGAGCATAATCGGTAAACAACATGGTTATTAAATCATAAGGCAAAACCCTGTCATTGGGTACGAGGTTTTTTATATCGCCTTTAAAAAAGTGATAATCCGATAATTTATCAAAAGGCTTGGCATTTATATCTACCGTTACTTTTCCGGAAGAATTTGTTGTTTTACATTGAATAAACAGCAAAACAAAAGCAAATAGAAAAAGGATTATATTCAGGTGTTGCTTACTAATCAGTTTCATTGTCAATCATTTTTATTAATATTATCTACTTGAATCAATATTAAATGTGATTCAGTTTTTTAAAATCTCAGCAGTATATATCAAAAGACTACTCTGCTTTTTTTCCGTTTCCGTTTATTCCGGTATAACTGCAATCGAAAGCGGTGATATCATTGTCCTTATAACTTAAAATATCTTTTATGCCACTAGCCTTCCACATATTTAGATTGCCAAAAATAATATTGCTACCATTATTGCGGATACAAATTCGCTTGCCTTCAGGAAGCTTTCCATTCGCATCCCTAATTTTAGGATCTGCACTGCCATCTACCAAAATATCTACCGCTCCTTTAAATGCTCCGGTAAGCAACCTGCCTAAATCTGTAGAAAGATCAGGTACTTTTTCTTTGAGTGACAAGCCACTTCGGTCTAATTTATTATCATGAATATATACCGAATGGCAATAAGGTCCATAAGTGGAGTCATTGATTTGTTTTTGGGTAATAAAATATCCAACTACTGCGATGCCTATTGTTTTGCTGTTAATTATCCGGTTGTTAAAAACAT
This sequence comes from uncultured Chitinophagales bacterium, assembly GCA_964451125.1. Lineage (GTDB taxonomy): Bacteria > Bacteroidota > Bacteroidia > Chitinophagales > JADIYW01 > JADJSS01. The sequence continues at coordinate 3,693 of CAYVGM010000077.1, read as the reverse complement.
CGACACTGTCTGTCGCCATAATAATCATTCCGGAGCCGGGAGGAATCATGGAAACGATACTTCCGGGCTTGCCAAAGTTTTTGAAGTTATTATTGATACAGTCATTATCCCATACTTTTGCATTTCGCCCATTAGCCTGAAATAGTTTTGGCAAATCGAAGACTAAAATTCCGCCGGCATTATTTTCTGCTTTGTTTTGATAAATATCCGAATTGATGCAATTTTCTATTTCAATTCCGGCTACATTATGATGCGCATAGCAATGATGAATTTCCACATTAGTAGATTGCCCGATATACACCCCTGCATCTGCACAATAGGATACTTCGTTATATTCCATCAACACATTTTTACACTCTACCGGATAATATCCATAGTTGCCGTTAGCCGTATCTGCGCCTGTAGTCCAGGTAGAATTCATGTGGTGGATATGTACACCGTCGCAACCTTTCAATTTTAAGTTATTTCCTTTTGCATCCTGGATAGTAAAACCGGTAATGGTTACATTTTGGCAGTTGGTAATCAGCATACCATCAGCACCATCTGTTTGGTTTAAAAATGACAAAACGGTTTTTTCGCTGCCTGCTCCTTTGATGGTAATGTTTTTTTTACCTTCCATTGAAAGCGGTTTTGATAACAGATATTTCCCCGATGGAAATTCTACGGTACCACCGTCTTCTACCAGAATTAATTTTTCCTGAAATTCTTTATAAAACTTCTCATCTTTTTCAAAACCGGAAGTGTCACCTGTTTTTTTACCATCATTTTTACAGGCAAACAAGATAAAAGCCACAGATAAAATAAAGAGATGTTTAAATAATTTCATGATAAAGATATTTTAGTGAAAATAGTGAATTAATGCCGGTTATGCAAGTATAAATATTGAAGTTCACTTTTGTTAAGTGTACAATTGTCGAAGTGCAGCATGAATGTCAGGATATTGAAATGCGAAACCGGCATGCAAGATTTTTTCTGCACTGCACTGCGTATCAGTTAATACCATTTCCGACTGCTCACCAAGCAACAGTTTTACGGCAAATTCAGGAATCTTAATGGGAATATCTTTACTTTGTTTACTAAAAGAAATTGCTGCTGACATTTGCTCATAAATTACCGGAAATGGTGCAACAGCATTGAATATGCCGCTAAGCTCATTAGATATGATATATGTGAACATGCTCACTAAATCATCGATGTGTATCCAGGAAATATATTGTTGACCATTACCCAAAATGACACCAAAACCAAATTGATTACCAATAGACATCTTAGGCAATGCACCTTCTTCTTTATTCAAAACGACACCGATACGCAATATTGCTACCGGAATGTTTAAAGATGCAGTTTTTAAGGCAGCCTTTTCCCATTCACTGCATACTTTTGCCAAAAAGCCATTTCCGTTGCTGGCTGTTTCTTTTAGGATTTCATCGGGGCGATGTCCGTAGTAGCCAATTGCAGATGCAGAGATATACCTGGAAATTTTATGCTTATGTGTAAGCAATGTATCATAAATTAATTTGGTTGATTGAACTCTGCTTAATAATATTTCCTTTTTATACTTAGCTGTCCATCGATGTGTACCAATATTTGCTCCTGCCAGATTGATAACTACATCTGCATTTTCTAAGACTGCAGTATCAATATATCCGGTTTCAATGTCCCATTTATACTCGTTATCCAAGTTTGGATTTCTAGTCAGAATTCGCACTTCATTGCCTGCATTAGTCAATGCTTTTGAAATGGATTTTCCCATCATACCGGTACCACCGGCTATAATAATGACTGGCATTTTGTAAATGTACAATATTGGCAGAAAACATCATATTCATGTAAACAAAATTCAATAAATACAGAAGATCTTAAGATATAGTATTTAAAATAACTAATAGTTTATTTTTTAATTCATAATGTTGCAAGTTTGCTTGTTTTTGATTCATTCAATATTTATAAATCAGATGCCCTCTAAAATAATAAGATAATGGGGGTTGATTTTTAGTATTGATAATCAATGATTTACTATGGAGATAAAAAATGTTAGTATTTTGTTGGATAAATTTTATGGAAATAAAGCGATTTGGGTATCTCAATAGTATATTTTTGTAATTCAGTAAATGTATAAAAAGTAAGTTATGAGTAAAGATGACAAACAAAAGGCGTTACAGTTAACCTTAGAAAAACTTGACAAACAATACGGTAAGGGTACCGTTATGAAGCTCGGTGATAATTCCATCGTTGATGCTGAAGTAATTTCCACCGGCTCTTTGGGTTTGGATTTGGCTTTGGGCATCAGTGGTATTCCGAGAGGAAGAATAATTGAAATTTATGGACCGGAATCTTCCGGTAAAACAACTCTGGCCATCCACGCTATTGCTGAGGCACAAAAAAAAGGGGGGCTTTGCGCAGTCATTGATGCTGAGCATGCCTTTGACAAGAAATATGCAGAAGCTTTGGGTGTAGATACCGACAATTTATACATCACTCAACCAGATGATGGCGAACAGGCACTCGATATTGCAGAGCAGCTGATTCGCTCTGCAGCATTAGATTTGGTAGTTATAGACTCTGTGGCGGCATTAGTACCCCGCAGTGAGATTGAAGGCGAAATGGGCGACAGTAAAATGGGCTTGCACGCCCGTTTGATGAGTCAGGCTATGCGTAAGCTTACAGGAGCTATTAATAAAACATCTTGTTGCTGTATTTTCATTAACCAGCTTCGCGAAAAAATCGGGGTTATGTTCGGTAATCCTGAAACAACTACAGGCGGTAATGCTTTAAAATTTTATGCATCCATCCGTTTGGATATTCGCCGCATAGGACAAATTAAAGACAAAGAAGGCAACGTAGTGGGCAATGAAACACGCGTTAAAGTAGTTAAAAACAAATTGGCACCGCCATTCAAAACGGCAGAATTTGATATCATGTTTGGCAAAGGCATTTCTAAAGATGGTGAAATTATTGACATCGGTACAGATTTGGGAATTTTGCAAAAAAGCGGTTCGTGGTACAGTTACGACGGACAAAAAATAGGACAGGGCAGAGATCAGGTAAAACAACTGTTGCATGACAATCCGAGATTGATGGAAGATCTGGAAAATAAGATAAAGGCAAAGCTACAACCGGCAGAGTAAGCATGAAACGATACGGTAAAGTACTATTGTTTCTTTATGTCTCACTTTTTAGCTTGATTAATTTTATTGAAGCACAGAATGACACCGTGTGGTTTGATTATCGGTGGAAAGAAACTACACAAAAAAATGCTGTCTATTTTAGACCTCAGCCTCAGCTACTTAAAGATGGTCGCTATTTGATAATTGATTACTATCGCAATGGCAGTAAACAGTATGAGTATATCTCTGTAACAAATGATGATAATGATAGAAACGGTTTGTGTAAAGTTTTTTATCGTAAGGATGAAGCAGATGATATCCAGCACTTTAAAGCAGGTAGTCTTGGAAATTTCCTTTCAGTAAAAGATACCAGTACGAAAGGGCTACTAGAGGGTTATATTAATTACAAAGATGGATTTCCGGAAGGGACCTCATACAACTATTACAGAGGAGGTAAACTAAAAGAAAAGAGAGTTAACCACAACAGAACCTACAAATCAACTGTTTATACGAAAGAAGGTAAAATCTTAAATAAAATTGATTACGCATATGGAAGAACCACTTCATTAAATTATTCATATTATCC
>CAYVGM010000076.1:0-10550 GCA_964451125.1 uncultured Chitinophagales bacterium | reverse complement strand
AGTTTGCTGTCAATCTTTTTAAAGATGCGCAACAGCAGTCCATCTTCAGGGTTGGTTTTATGCCAGTCTTCTACAGTAAAATCTGCAGTAGAAGTATCAAACATTAAATCGGATAAAGTAATTGCATCTTGTGTTTCTACGTTTCCACCTCCATAGTAAGTATCAATAAAATACCGGTGCAGCAAATCCGGTGTGTTGTATTGATGCAGGATTTCCATGCTTAATTCGGTATTCACTTGTTTTTCCATGCGTATCAAAAATTCTCCACTCATCATGCTGTCAAACCCTTGCTCGCGATAGGGTTTTTGCGGGTCTAATTTTTGTCCGGCTTCCAAGCCTAAAATCTTTGCGGCTTCCATTTGCATAATGGCAAACAGCAATTCTTTTTGTACGCGGTTGTCGCCATTCTTTTTAAAAGAGGAAGAAGTTTCTTTCAGGTTTTTATCCGGTTTATGTTCATTTGATTTGGCATCATCACTCGTCGCTTTATGCCTGATTGGACTATACCAGTATGATTTCCATTGCCAAGCGTAGTTGGGCAACAGCACCCTGTTTATTTTCTTTCCTTCATAAAGATTCTGCCAGTTTACCGAAATGTCCAGCACAAACAATTGTTGTAAAACAGCATAAAACTGCGCAACGTCGTCAACTTTTTGCTTAGCCGCAGATAAGAAATAATGTTGTTTTCCATCTGCAATATGTTTCGCCAGATTATTTAAAACCGGATTAGGACCACATTCTATAAAGGCAATATTTTGATATTGCAGTTGAATATTTTCTATGCCTTGTAAATAATGAACAGTCTGGCGCAATTGCCGGCATAAATAATCGGCATTAAATTCATTCTCTGTAATTATTTTCCCATCAATATTTGAGGCTATCGGTATTTGCGGCTGGGCAAAATGAAGTGTTGAACAAAACTCACGATAGGCATCCAGTATCTCATCCATTGCTTTAGAGTGAAAGGCATGCGACACCTGCAAGGGTACTGCTTTTATGTGGTTTTCCCGCAGCAATTTTACAAGATGATCCACATCGTTTTTATCTCCGGTAATTGTGGTGTTTTGCGGTGTATTATAGCCTGCTATTTCCACTTTTTTATCCTGATTATATTGTGCTATTACTTCACCGGAAGCAAACACGGCAGCCATTGCCCCGTTTTGTGAGGAAATAGCCTGCATTAATTGTCCACGCACTGCTACCAGATTCAAGACATTCTCAAGAGGTAATACTTCTGCAACAGCCAGTGCCGTAATTTCGCCAATGCTGTGTCCAATCAACACACTCGGCTGTATGCCAAACGAAAGCAGCAGTTTTGCCATCGCATATTCCACCACAAACAAGCAAGGTTGCGTATATTGTGTTTGATGAATGAGATTTGCTTTTGAGCCATCAACCCATAAAATATCTTTTATGGAAACAGCAATATGTTTTTCCAGTTCCTTATCGCAGTAATCTACTATATTTTTATAAACATCAAATTTGTCATACAAGCCTTTGCACATGCCGGTGTACTGTGTTCCTTGACCGGTAAACTGTAAACAAAGAGATAATTCGTTGTTTAATTCAGGCGTAGAGAAAATCAATTCGTCATTTTCCTGATTTGCATAAGTTTGCAGTTTTTGCCCTAATTGTTCTAAAGAATCTGCCTGTACAGACAGCCGTTGTTCAAATAAATTTCTTTGGGATAAAGTATAAGCAATCTCCGTAGGAGAATAATTTTTCCAATATTCATCTTCATTATATTTCTGCACTAAAGCATGCAGAGCCGGTATTTCTTTTGCACTAAAATTAAATACAAAAGGCGCATCCATACTTTCAGAAATAGGTTTAGCCGGGGCTTCTTCAAATACAGTATGCACGTTAGTACCGCTGTAGCCGGATAAATTTATGGAAGCTCTGCGCAGTTTATTGGCTTCTTTCTTCCATTCCATATTTTCCCGCGAAATTTGTACTATGCTGCTTTCCCAGTTGACGTCTTTATTTAATGTTACAATATTTATTTGAGCCGGAATCTTCTGATGCTGCATGGCTGCCATTAATTTGAACAACATGGGCATTCCGGTGCAGGCTTCCATGTGTCCGATATTGCTCTTTACCGAACCCACGTAAAGCGTTGAGTTTTTATCCCGAAATGTTTGTTGCAAAGCCTGTATTTCCATGGCATCTGTAACTTTATTTCCTATACCGTGAGATTCTACATAATCAATGTCATCGACATTGAGTTTTGCATTTTCGAGGGCTTTTATAATGGTCGTTGATTGTACTTGCGGATTGGGTGCGGTAAAGCCATTGCTTGTTCCATTATGTTTGACAAAAGAGCCCTTAACTAAAAGAGAGATGTTGTCATTATTTTTCAGCGCATCCGATTTTCGCTTTAATAATAATACTGCTGCCCCTTCAGCCCGCACATATCCATCCGCATCGTCTGCAAAGGCCTTTGTTTTGCCACTAGGCGAATTTGAGCCCAGCTTGGTCAGTCCGACAAACAATTCCGGTGTAAGCAAGAGATTGGCGGAAGCAACAACTGCGAGGTCAATTTCCTGCTGCTGCAACGCTGACGATGCATGGTGCAGCGCAACCATCGCTGATGAGCAGGCAGTATCTACAGAGATACTCTCGCCATTAAAATCATAGGTGTAAGAAATTCTGCCACATATGGTAGCAAATGGGATGCCCGTAGTATCATACACATCAATATCTTCCAGTTGCCCACTGCGCAATCTGGCTTGAATATAATCGCTGACTCCAACGGCAACATAAACGCCTACGTTTTTTCCTTTCATCTCATTTGAAGGAATGCCGGCATTTTCAAAGGCTTCATAAACAATCTCCAGTAAGATGCGTTGGATGGGATCGATAGATTTGGCTTCACGCGGAGGAATGCCGAAGAAAGCAGCATCAAAAAGCGAAACATCATCAGTCAGGAAGCTGCCGTATTTTGTATTTGTTTTTCCGACAGTATAAGGATCTTCACTGAAAATTTCATCCACATCAAAACGTGTTGCCGGAATTTTTGTGACTGTCTCTTTATTTTGAATTAAAAGTTCCCAGAATTTTTGAAGCGTATTTATTTGATTCGGAAAACGGAAAGCATAGCCAACTATAGCAATGTCTTCATTTGGAGAAATAGTCTTGTTGTTTTTTACTGTTTCCAGCTCTGCCTCAAGTGTTTTTATTTTAATGAGCGATTTTTGGAGCAGTTCCTGCATTTGTTTTATCGGCGCTTCACTCATGGCTTATAATTTTTCATTCAACTGTCGCATTAATTCATCCAGGCTTAATTCTTTTATTTCTTGTTCAATATCTTTAGTCTTGCTCGTTTCTTTTGATACTGCATCAGCTGTATAATGTTGTGTCAGTTTTAATTCGTCTGATAAAAAACGGGTGAACTTATCCGCTGTAGGATAACTCCATACGGAAGATACATTGAGCGAAAGTTGAAAAGCAGTTTGTATTTTGTTTTTTAATTGTAATGCCATCAAAGAATCAATTCCTATTGACTTGAAAGTGTCATCATCTTTTAATTTTGAGCTTGGTATTTTAGTGATTTCAGCTACAAAATCTTTTATTCTGGATTTAATCCATTTTTGTGCCGCATCAAGATTGGGTTGGTTAAACGCATTCTTTTCATCCGGTTTGTTTTGAACAATATTTTGTTGTATGAAATTTTCAAAGTAAACATCTTGTAAAACCATCGGATAGTTTTTCTTCCATTGTTCAAAATTGATTTTGGCAGTAATCAGTTGCGGTTTATCAGATGAAAAAATGAGCTGCAAGTAAGCCTCAATATCCTGTATATAGATTAATCCTAAACCTTGTTCTTCCAATTGTTTTCCTCTGTTTTCCTCTTTTGCAGCCAAACCAATTTCTGCAATATTTCCCCAGTTTACTGTTTTTGTGGGCAAGCCTTTTTGCTTGCGATAGAGCGCTAAATTATCTAGATAATAATTACTGCCGCTATATACAGCTTGTGCCATAGTTCCTACAATATCGGCTAATGAAGAGTAGAATATCAACTGCACTTCGGATGAAGAAAATACATCATGCAGGTGCTGTGCAATTTTTACTTTAGCTTGCAATACGGTTTCCATTTCTTCTCTCGAGCAGTCAGTAAACAATCTGTCTTGCAATACTGCAGCGGCATGAATGACAGTGCCAATGGGCGGCATATCATCTTCAATGGTGGCCTTGCATTTTAATAATTCTTTCTTATCCGACATATCGCCTTTGAAAACGGCTAACTGTGTTTTGTTTTGTAAAATGCGAAGAATAACAGGTTTTGTTTCTTCTTTTTCTCCGCTGCGACTCACCAATACAAGATATGTCGCACCTTTTTCACTCAGCCATTCTGCTGTTTTTAACCCCAAACCACTTGTACCGCCAATGACCATAATGGTTTTTTTGAAATCAATGTTTACTGCAGTATCGGCAGATGTTGAATCGGGCTGTATAAGCTGTTGGATGTAAGTTTTGTTATTATCTAATGATATTAATTTGAATTTATTTTCAGCAGTAATTAATTGCAAACTGTTTTTCAGATCTTCTTCCGTATATAAAACTGGGATATCAACTACCCTAAAATTATGTTGTGTATTTTCATTGGTTAAGCTTTTAAAAACACCATTTAATAAAGCCGCATCCGCATTAAATCCTGCATAATGATTGAACAAGCCTGAAGTAAGTGCAATGCATGAAACATGATTAGACTGGCGTTCAACCTGCTTGAGTGCCTTTTGTAATCTTATTAAAATATCGGTATCAACAACAAACTTATTATTATCACAGAGTGCATCGGCACAGATAATAAAATCAATTTGCTCATGCAGAGTTACATCCACGTCAAAAGCGAACACTTCATTTTCTTGTTCTTCGAGCAAAGAAATGATAGTTTCCTGTACATCCAAATCTTTACATAAAAGCAGTATTTTCTTTCCGGCTAATGGCGAAGTTTGCAAGCTGATTTCTTTCCATGCCGTTTCCATAAGGGAAACTGTTTTTGTCATTTGAACAGCCGGTTGTTTTTTATCTTCTTTTACAACAGAAATTACTTCAGGTTGTTCATCAAACCAGAATCTTTCTTTTTGCCAGGCATAGTTGGGCAGTTGAACATATTTGCTTTTGGATGGAAAAAATAAATGCCAATTGAAGGCACCGTTTGACTCAAAAACCTTTCCGATATGATTGTAAAATGCCAAACGTTCATCTTTCTCTCTGATAAGCGAACCAACGGCAATCGCTTTCTTTTTTACTTCATCAATATTTTCATTAATGGCATGCAGCAAGGTAGGATGCGGACTCATCTCTACATACAATACATCGTTTTGTTTTAAGAAATGCAGTACACCTCCGTCAAAACGGACGGTGTTGCGCAGATTGTTTTTCCAGTAATTACCATCCAGTTCTTCACCTTTTACAATGCGATTAAGTGCAGTTGAATAAAACGGAATTTCCGAATTTTTGGGATGCAATGTATTTAATTCTTGTTTTAGCTGCTCATCTATGCCACTCATGTGGTGACTATGTGAAGCCACATCTACATTAACTTCTTTTGCAAATCTGCCTTCATTCTCTAAGCGTGTTGTAAGGGATTTAATTACAGCAGTATCTCCGGAAAGCACTACAGAGTTTTTACTGTTTACTACGGCTACGGCCAGCTTGCCTTCAAATTCTTGAATAATAGGTTCAGCTTCATCTGTGGTTAAATCAGTAGCCAGCATTAAGCCTTTTCCACTTTTTTCTTTCATTAACCTGCTGCGAATAGTAATAATTTTTGCCGCTTCATCCATTGTAATACAGCCTGCACAATATGCAGCCGCTACTTCTCCAAGACTATGTCCCAATACGGCATCCGGCAGCACTCCTTTGCTTTTCCAGAGCTCACTCAGAGCGATACTGATTCCAACCAGTATGGGTTGTATTACCTCTAATTGATTAAAAAGGGCATTGTCTTTATTGTTGAGCACATCAAATACATCCCATTCCACATATTTTTTCAAACATTCATTATAGGCATTCAGTGCTTGCTGAAATACGGGTTCGTGTTTGATAAGCTGCAATCCCATGCCTTGCCATTGTGCTCCCTGACCTGGAAAAACAAAGACATTTTTTTTGAAACCATCATCTTCAAATATCGTTCTTTCAGTTGCAGGCGCTTCCACAAAATCTTTCATCTGCTGAATAAGATCTGTTTTGTTATCAGCTACAAATAGTTTGCGGCATTTGAGCTGATTTCTGTTTAAAGCAGCTGCGGCGCAAATGGCAGAAAGTTCTTCGTTTGAATTTTCTATAAAAGAGAGATAGTTTTCTACCAATAAAATCAGTGATTCATCGTTTTTTGCCGATAAAGGAAGCAAATAAAAGTCGTTAGTGTTGTAAAGGTTTGTTATTTCTTCATCTGCAGTGTAATTTTGCAAGATGATGTGTGCATTTGTACCGGTAACACCAAAGCTGCTGATACCTGCCGTTTTGATTTTATTTTCCCATGGACGATTTTCCTGGACCACTTTCAGACTATTCTGTTCCCAATCTACTAATGAATTTAATCTTTCACTATGAAGACTTTTAGGCAGGATATCGTGCTGCATGGACACGATAGTTTTTAAAATTCCGGCTAAGCCTGCAACACTTTCGGTATGCCCTATGTTTGATTTTACAGAACCTACCAAGAGCTTATTGGTAAGTGGATTTCTTGCACTTTCAATTACATTTGTTATGGCTTCTATTTCTATAGGGTCGCCAATTTTAGTACCGGTGCCATGCGCCTCAATATAATCGACATCACTGATGCTTAATTGTGCATCATCTAAAGCGGTCTGTATTAGTTTTGTTTGTGCTGCTACGCTGGGAGCAGTAAAACCATTGCTTTTCCCATCCTGATTGACAGCAGTACCCTTTATGACGGCAAGCACAGGATTTTGTTCACGTATTGCATCTTCCAGTCTTTTTAAAATAATAACCACACATCCTTCCGAACGAACGAAGCCATTGGCATTGTCTGAAAATGGCTGACAGCGAGATGTAGGTGACAGTCCATTCAGCGCAGTAAATGTTATTGTAAGCTCGGGAGATAAAATTAAATTGGCAGCACCTACAATTGCCAAATCACTTTTTCGGTTGCGCAAAGATTGCACTGCCAAATGAGTGGCGACCAGTGATGAAGAGCAGGCCGTATCTACAGCAACGGACTCTCCCTGTAAGCCGAAAAAATAAGAAATCCTTCCTGAGTTGGCACATACGGCTGAACCCGTATAGGAGTATGGATTTACTAGTTTATAATCTCCGCTGCGAAAATGTTTTTTCTGATAGTCAACATTGGTAATCCCTGTAAAGACACTCGTATTGCTATCCTTAAGTTCTTCGGAAGGAATTCCTGCGTTTTCCAAAGCTTCATAAGCAACCTCTAATAATAATCGTTGTTGAGGATCCAGGCTCTCGGCTTCTACACGTGTGATATCAAAAAAAGAAGCATCAAATTGGTCGATGTTTTTAAGATAGCCACCTTGCTTCAAAATAATTTTTCCTTCACCACCTTGCTCATCATAAAGTGCTTTAGCATCAAAACGGTTTTCAGGAATATCTTCTATAGCATCTGTATTATCCAACAATACTTTTAATAACTGTTGTTCGTTTTCTATTCCGCCGGGCAGACGCATAGCCATGCCCACAATGGCAATCGGTTCATGTAGTTTTTTTTGCTCTGCTACCAATTGAGCTTTCAATGATTTAATAGCTGAAAGCGCTTGCTTTATTTGTTCGGTATATTTTTCTGATTCTGACATTACAAGGCATTTAATTCGTCATCTAATAATTTGCTCAGTTCGTCTAATTCATCCGTAGCTGTCTCTGTCGTTTCTTTACTTGCATCTGCTACTGGTTTTATCTCGTTTGTGCTTATCTTATTAATCTGTTCAGCTTGTACCGTAGACTGTACTTGTAATTTATCGATTAAAAAACGGGTATATGCTTTTATTGAAGAGTGATTCCAAAAGGCAGTGACAGATAATGACAGTTCAAAAGTTTTCTCCAGTTGATTTTTCAATTGAATAGACATCAGCGAGTCCACCCCTAAAGATTTGAAGGTGGATGAAGCTGTTATTTTATCCGGATGAATCTTAGTCGTTTTAGAAATTATCTCTTTCAGTTTCTCTTCCACTTTATTCTCTGCTAATTGATTGTCATTTAGCATCAACAACTCTTCACGGAAAGTAACAGCTGCGTTTGTCTGATGCTGAATAACAGCGTTCTTTGTCAATTGGCTGAAATATGGATTAGCCTTTGCAGAAAGATAAGTTTGTTGCCATTTAAGCACGTCAATTTGAAATGCCCCAATATTAGGATGTTCGTCATAAGCAATAAATTGGTATGTTGATGTGGCTTCTTTTGTGGTTAATGGCAGAATACCTTCTTCAAGCAAACGTTTGGTTTTGTTGTCGTCAAATGCAGCCATACCGGCATCTGATATGGTACTCCATTGTATACTCTGAGCCGGCAAGTTGAGTTGCCGGCGTTTGTATGCCAAAGCATCCATAAATGCATTGGCTGATACGTAGGCAGCCTGTCCCGGCGATCCAAATAATACGGTAGAAGAACTAAATAATACAAAAACATCCAAATCCATATTTTTTGTCAGTTCGTGCAAATTAATTGCTCCAGCAATTTTTGGCGACAGTACTTTGTAAAATTGTTCACTTGTAAGGTTTGCAATAGCACTGTCATCAAGCAAGCCTGCCATATGAAACACACCCTTAAGCGGTGTAGTGCTGTCTATTGTCTCTATGATTGATTTTAATGCATCATAATCACTCACATCAGCAAATGCAGTAATGATATTAACGCCCTTCATTCTAAGTTCTTCAATTTGTAAGAGTACATGTTCCTTAGGGGCACTTCTGCCAATCAGTATAATGTTTCCGGCACCATTTTCCGCCAGCATATTTGCAAATGCCATGCCCAGTCCACCATAGCCGCCGGTAATCAGATAAGTGGCTTGAGGTAAACATCTGAACATGCCGTTGTCTTCAATACTGAGATGTTCTTTGTTATTAAATCGGATGATTATTTTTCCGATATGAGATGATGTCTGCATCATATGAAAAGCATCCTTAACTTCAGCAATTCCGAATGCAGTATATGGCAAAGGCGTAATTGATTTTTCACTTAACAGACTGCTGATTTCTATCATCAGCTCGCCTAAAATTTCAGGTCTTTCAAAAAGCATTTTTTCCAAATCAACCATAAAATAGCTTAATGATTTTTTGAAAACTTTTAAGCCGATATGTGTATTATCATACACGTCTTTTTTGCCAATTTCTACAAATCGACCAAAATCATCAAGCAAATCCAAGCTTTTATACAGGGCTTCTCCGGATAAAGAATTTAGTACAACATCTACGCCTTTTCCCTCCGTATCACGAAGTATTTCATCATAAAAATCAAGCGTACGCGAATCGTAAACATGCAGAATACCCATATCTCTGAGATATTGACGTTTAGTTTCACTTCCCGCTGTAGCATAGATTTCACAGTCATACAGTCTGCATATTTGAATAGCCGCCAGGCCCACACCGCCAGTTGCAGCATGTATCAATACTTTTTCTCCTTTTCTGATACGCGCCTGCTCAACTAAACTAAAATAAACAGTAAGAAACACAACAGGAATTGTAGCTAAGACGTCAACTCTAAATCCATCAGGTACCTTAGTAAAAGAAGCAGCATTTGTGATTAAATCTGAAGTGAGGGTATGATAGGCCATGCCGAATACACGATCTCCAATATCGAAATGATGAACAGCTGAACCTTTTGCTTTAATCGTTCCGACACACTCTATACCTAAAGTGCCAAATCCGTTTACTTTACCCGGACAGATACCGAAAACAGACATTAAATTCATAAAGTTGATACCCGCAGCTTCAACTTCAATATGTATTTCATCTTCCTGTAAAACCGGAAGATATTTAATTTTGTAAAATAAATTATCGATTACACCGACCTCTCGCATGCTGGTTTCAAATGGAATATCTCCTGAAACAACTTCAGGCTGATGATGGATGATAAGATCGTCTTTGAGGCGAACAGCATGAATCGTTTTATTGCGAATTATTAATTCATTTTCCGGGCAAGACTGATGAATAATTTCCGGAAGTTCAGCAATGTCAGCAACTCCATCAATATCAATAGTTGATGGTTTTAATTCGAAATGCTCATTCCATAAGACACGCATGTATGCAGGTATCATGGCATGTATTGCGGAAAGTTCTTTATCATTATCAATAGAATGTGCATATTGGGTAAGACACCATAAGCGCACAATGGTCTCAGTTTGAGATAATGCCTGCACGAGATAAGATAAAGGCAAAATTGTATTTTGCTGTGCATCCATTACCGAATCAGCATCTTCCCAAGTGTCAACTATATCTGGAATAAATATCAGTTGGGTGTCAGGTGTTAACTTGGCTTGTCTGATGGCCGATTTAAAAGACTCAACACTATAGTTTTCAATATCAAGATAAGCAGTCTGATGCCCGCTGTTAACGAAAGCCTCATAAACT
>CAYVGM010000075.1:0-10554 GCA_964451125.1 uncultured Chitinophagales bacterium | reverse complement strand
TTACAGCAAGTGGTGCAACTACCTATAGCTGGAATAACGGTTCAACAGGTGCGACTATTTCTGTTAGTCCAACCACAACGACAACTTATACCGTAACAGGCACGACAAACGGATGTGATGGAACAGCCACCTCAACAGTAACCGTAAAACCAAATCCAACGGTAACAGTAAACAGTCCTTCCATATGTAATGGTCAATCAGCCACAATTACAGCTAGTGGAGCAACTACCTATAGCTGGAATACCGGTGCAACGGGCGCAACTATTTCTGTTAGTCCAAGCACTACAACAACTTATACCGTAACCGGAACAACTAATGGTTGTGATGGAACTGCCACTTCAACAGTGACTGTAAAACCAAAACCAACGGTAACAGTAAACAGTCCTTCTATCTGTAATGGTCAATCAGCCACAATTACAGCAAGTGGTGCAACTACCTATAGCTGGAATAACGGTTCAACAGGTGCGACTATTTCTGTTAGTCCAACCACAACGACAACTTATACCGTAACAGGCACGACAAACGGATGTGATGGAACAGCCACCTCAACAGTAACAGTAAAATCAAATCCAACGGTAACAGTAAACAGCCCTTCAATTTGTAATAGTCAATCAGCCACACTTACAGCAAGTGGTGCAACTACCTATAGCTGGAATAACGGTTCAACAGGTGCGACTATTTCTGTTAGTCCAACCACAACGACAACTTATACCGTAACAGGCACGACAAACGGATGTGATGGAACAGCCACCTCAACCGTAACAGTAAAACCTAAGCCTGTTGTTACAGTGAATAGTGATAATATTTGTCCGGGACAAAGTTCTACGCTTACAGCAAGTGGAGCAACAACATATACTTGGAATACAGGTGCAACGAGTCCAAGTATTACAATCTCACCAAGTTCTACTACAAGCTATACTGTTACCGGAACAACAAATGGTTGTTCAGCAAGTGCAACAGCTACCGTGAATGTTGCATCTTCTTTACCAATCATCGTCAATAGTCCATCCATCTGTAACGGACAAAGTGCAACTTTAACTGCAAGTGGTGCCACAACATATACTTGGAGTACAGGAGTTTCCGGCGCAACAATATCCGTAAACCCTACTTCAACAACAACCTATACTGTAACCGGATCTACAAACGGATGTTCTGGTACTGCAACATCCACAGTGACAGTAAAACCAAATCCGACTGTAAGTGTAAATTCAACTTCAATATGTAATGGTCAATCTGCCACATTAACTGCAATTGGAGCGACTACCTATAGCTGGAATACAGGAGTAACAGGTACAAGTATTTCTGTTAATCCTACTTCAACCACAACTTATACCGTAACCGGAACAACAAACGGTTGTGATGGAACTGCAACATCCACCGTAACGGTGAAACCCAATCCAACCGTAAGTGTAAATTCAACTTCTATTTGTAATGGTCAATCAGCCACATTAACGGCAAGTGGAGCAACTACTTATAGTTGGAATACAGGTTTAACGGGTGCAACTATTTCTGTTAGTCCGACTACTACGACAACTTATACGGTAACCGGAACGACTAATGGCTGTGATGGAACTGCAACATCAACCGTAACGGTAAAACCAAATCCAACGGTAACCGTAAACAGTACTTCAATCTGTATTGGTCAATCTGCCACGCTTACGGCAAGTGGAGCAACAACTTATACTTGGAATACAGGAGCATCAAGTGCAAGTATTTCTGTTAGTCCAATAACTACAACCACCTATTCAGTAACGGGAACAACAAATGGTTGTGACAGAACAGTAACATCCACTGTAACGGTAAAACCTAATCCTGTTGTAACGGTAAACAGTCCTACCATTTGTAATGGTCAGACAGTTATATTAACTGCTAGTGGAGCTACTACTTATAGTTGGAATACAGGTGCATCCAGTGCGAGTATTTCTGTTAGTCCAACTGTTGCAACAACCTATACCGTAACAGGAACAACTAATTTATGTAATGATACAAAACAGGCTGTTGTAACAGTATATAACACACCTGTTACGAATTTGGTCAAATCTATTTGTTCTGATGACAGCTTTAAAGTAGGCAATCAATATTTTAATACTGCAGGAAATTATACCGTTCATTTACAATCTTCACTTAATTGCGACAGTACCGTAAATTTAAACTTATCTGTAGTTCCTTCATTAACACCAACGGTAAGTATTACCGCTAACAAAACTGATATTTGTCCAAATGAGCAAGTTGTATTTACGTCAAACGTAAATAATACCCGAAGTAATATCACCTATCAATGGTTTGTAAATAATATTTTATCCGGCACGAACAGTCAGTTTACTTCCAACCAATTACAAAATGGAGATGTTATTCACTTAGTCATTCATTCACCGGGCAATTGCATGTCTGTTGATTCAGCAGTAAGTAATTCGATAGTAATACATGCCAGCAGTATTTTATTTACCGTTCCGACTGTAGCATATTGTCCTGATGATAAAGATACGATTGATTTATCGGTTCAATATACAGATGCTGTTCATCCGGATTATAGTATTATATGGAGTAGCGGTACTAATATCGATACTGTAATCAATTCAGCTACTTATCCCGTTGATGCTCAAACTGCATCTCCGGTAAGGTTTACTTTGCTTTATGGCAATCAATGCAGGGTGTCAGGAAACGTGTCCTTACAAGTGCTTGCCCGTCCTTTTGTAGATGCCACCACAAATCATAATTTGGTCAGCTATCAGACGGAAGTACAACTGAATGCAACCGGCAATAATTTGACGTCATTTAACTGGCTTCCTTCGAGTGCTGTCAGCAATGCTCAAATCCAAAATCCAACTTCAGTTATCCAATCTTCTACTTGGTTTTATGTAACCGTAAAAGACAATAAAGGATGTATCAATTCAGACTCTGTTTTTGTAGAACTGAAAAACGAGTGCCATGAAAGTGATTTGTATATTCCTTCCGCATTCTCACCAAATAATGATGGTGTTAACGATTGTTTCGGCTTATTGCAACCGCCGGTACTAAGCAATTATAGTTTGACAATTTATAACAGATGGGGAGAGTTATTGTTTGAATCACATGATGTAAATATTTGCTGGGATGGCAAGTTTAAAGGCAGTATAGTTGAAAATGATTCTTATATCTATATTGTCAGATATATTTGTTATGACGGAACACCTCTATCTAAAAAAGGAACAATTACGGTTGTAAAATAACAGGCTCAGGTCGTACATAGTGGAATACAGCATTTCTAAATGATTCAGGTTTTATTACCTGAACTTGATTTCCATAGGATGCTATTTCCCGGATTAAATCTTGAGTTGGATGTAATTCCAGCTCAATGAGAAAATCTGTACCAGTATCTCTAATGAGTTTCTGCGAATCATGCAGCGGTAATGTCATCAGATAGGGCTTTAAATTTATGGAGAAGGATAATACAATTTTAGCAGGTTTGACATTTTTTCTACCCGAAACTATACCGAACGAATATTTGAAAAATGTGTTTGCGTCAAAGTTACTGGGATATGTGTATTTTTTATTTGTCATTTCTACGTGAATCATTCTGTCTAATCCGAAAGATTTGATTTTTCCATCTTTTGTGTCATTTGCGACTAAATACCATCTGTATTGAAATTCTTTAAGTGCGAGTGGTTCCAACAGACGAGAGGAGGGTTGGTCAGCTGCAAATTTTTGATGTAGAATTTGAATACATTTCCGCTTACGAATAGCATCAAGAATAGGTAATAAATGCTGTGTACCTTGTGGGGTGCGTTTGTCGAAATGCAGATACTGCTCATTGTCAGCATTGACATGAAACGCATTAATGATATCGAATGCTTCCAGTACTTTCAAGTTAGCTGTATTGTCTGCAGTATCCCGAATGGCATACACTTGTCTCGAAAAATCGAAACGAATCTCAATTCCATATAAGTAAAGTATATCTTCAATATCTCTTTTCAACGTGCGTTTGCTGATTACATAATCATAGCCATCAATCTCCGATTCTTGTTTTAGCTGATTACAAAAGTCAATATACGTAGAAGGTTTTTTCCGTAACTGATTGATGATAATATTATATCTGCGTAGCGCTGTTTTTTGAGACATTTTAATCTGTTTTAAAAACTTAACAATTTATTAACATAAAAAAATTAGACTAAGACATAGGTTGGCTTAGTCTGAAGATAATTTTGACCCATTAATTATTTTATAACGCATAAAATTAAAAAAATGAAACAGTACTCTTCCACATCAGTAACCCCTGAAACCAGTGACAAACTTTTATTTTCGTTGCACAATGAAGATTTCTTTTTTCATTGCTGGTATAGCTTGATTGAAAATCGGTTTATCGTGATTAAAGAGCCGCGTCATATGGATTGTACCATCAAGAATCAAATTTATAATTTTAATTCCAAAGAAATCAAACAATATCTCATCCATCAAACGAATACACTTAAAAACTCAGAGCTGTTATTTTATAATGAGCAAATCTGGAATGAGTTAAGCGGACAATTGAACTAAAAAATAATCATTGTACTGTATTTGCATCCTGCTATAATTAAGACTTAGTGTGTATTCCAATATATGATAAATAAGGCGAGATACAATGATAATTTGTTAGTTTCTATTTATCTTGAATTAGAGATTAAATCCATTAGCATTTCATCATTAAAATAGGATTTAAACAATGTTGCATTGTAAATTGCTGCAAGTTTATTTAATAATAGAGAATGATTATCAATTGCAGAATAAACTTTATTTCCTGCTTTTATAATTACATCCTTGTAGTAAATTTTAGTCATGTTCCCATAGCAAAATAAAACGATTTCGTTTTGTTTGGGAATATATTTTATACTGTCATATTTTTGTTCAAATTTATTATTTAAATTTCGTATGGTGAAAATGAGCACATCAAAGTCCTTTGTTTCTGTTTCTAACTTTGATTTTGTGAGCGTATTAGACAAATGTATTATTCTTTCATCCGATATACTACTTTTAAAGTAAGTAGTGTCAAACTTGATATACAGTTTATTATTGCCGATTGCGCCATTACCTGTTGAACTATAATTTGGTGTCAGATTTTGATTCTCATAATACTTGAAAGAATTCATCTTTGAATGGTACTCACTCTTAGAGTTTATTTGAATGTCATTGACAAAATAAATTTCAGTTTTTACATTAACAGGATTAAACTCTAATACAATGCCGTGAATCTTACCATTGTGATAAGGTACTTGTTTAATTACAGCACCAGAATTATTGTATATTTTTCTATATCCTTCCAATTGACCATTTTCATATTCTTCGGACATTTGCAGTGTGCCATCATCATCAAAATATTTCCATTCTCCTTGGAATTTACTATAGCTTATCTCACCAGTAACAACAGTATTTCCATTCTGATTCTTTAATTCTACTTTACGGTCAGAACATCGAATATTATTGGAAATATGTTTAATATGACTAAGTATATATTTATTCAAATAGGTTATATAATCAATAGGTTTTGGTCCAATAATCTCCCCGCTATAGGAATACTCGTTTAAAACACAGGAGTCAGTAGGTTTGTCGTTCTCATACCAGCAATCAATTAATATAGTTCCATCTATGTTGTATTCTTTATATATCCCTTCTTTAAGTCCATTCTTATAGTTAATACATTTGTACACATTCCCATTGTTAAAATAAGATGTTGATATGCCATCAAGTGTGTCGTTCCTATAATTATATACTTCACTTATTTTTCCTGTTTCATTATAGTAGCTATGTTCGCCATTCTTTTTGTTATTTTGAAATTCAATTCGTTGATTTAATTTTCCATTTTCAAAATATTTATATGCAACACCTGCATACAAATCGTTTATAAATTCTATACATTCTTCAATATTTCCATTTCCAAAGAATCTCATATGGGTGCCAAATTTTATACCATTTTGATATACCGTTATTTGTTCTAATTCCCCATCATGAAAGAAACCAAAAGCCGTATCTGTCAATTGTCCATTTGAATAAATAAACTTACCCTTTATATTCCCGTCTTCATAGTAGAGAAGTTTTATGCCATTTAGAGAATTGGCTAAATATTCTTCAGTAGATATTAAATATCCGGATTCGTCATACCTAAAGGCTTTGCCATTTATTTTACCAGTATTTATGGGAACTTTTGCTTTTAATTTCCCATTTTCATAGAAGTAATATATCGTATCAATAGGAATATTATTTCTAAATGACACTATTTGTTGAATTGCACCTGTTTCATAATAATAAATAGTTTTTCCTTCAAAGCTATCTTTTACGGAACTGTAAGAATAGCCTGAGAATTGCAAACTACCACTTTTATAATAATCACTTATTTTATACAGATCATTTTGCTTTTCCGGTTTGGGTCTATAATATACAGCGGCTTCTCTATTTATTGATTTCCAATCCTTATCATACCAGAGAGTATCTATATTGTTTTTTGAAAAAGATGGGATTATTTCTAATGCAAAAATGAATGTTATAATTAATTTCATTGTATTATTTTTTCAGTAGCCAAACAGATAAAAGAATATCATCTTTAAACAGCAGCAGTTCTTTTTTTATGATTTTATAACGGTTGGTGAGTGAGAGCATTTTTAGCAAATCATCTTCTACGCTTCGCTTTTTGCAGGTAGATGTTACAGTATTTAAATTTTTGAAATCAAGACTTTCATTTTGGGATAAAAATTCCCCCGCATACTGTGCACAATCTAACGTCAGTTTCAAATGAGTACTGCTCGAATCAAAAGACAAAATCGCTTTTGCTATGGTAAATATTTTCAGTTCGTCTTTTGTTTTTAACTTGTACAACATCCATTTCTTTCCACTCAAGATGCTATTTATTCTTTCTGACTTTTGTACTTTTGACAATGAATCAGCCAAGGATGCTGATTTTATTTCTTCTAAAACATAGTGCTGTTTATAATTGGCTTTATCATCAACTACTTTTACCAATAAACAATATTGTGTTCCATCTTTGTGTGTAAATCCAGTGATACTGTCTTCAAAAACTTGCCACCTGTCATTCGGATTTTCTCTTACAAGCAAACAAGATTTAGAGGTATCTAACGTACACGCAGTTCTCAAATCTGAAACATAGATTATCTTATAGAAAGATTGCGCCCTGATATTACAGGAAAATAACAGGATAAAAAATGAAAAAATTGTATGCTTGATTATATACATACTTCTATCTGCGTGTAGCATACCAGTCGCCATATATACCATTCACAAAAATTGTTCCATTCAGGCTGTCAGATGAGATAAAATCACTGGTGTAGTATGCACCATTGTTAAACTTCAGATACAAATGATCATCAGTTCGCCAAGTACCGTAAGTAGTATCCACATTGCCATAATTTTCAAAATCAAGATTGTCTTTTAAAAACAAATGTGTTTTTGCGTAAAAGGTAAATGTTGGTCCGTTTTTATAAAATAAATTCCAATGGGTATTGTTAAAGTTCACACCATCCAGTGTGTTTTTCTTTTTACAGGAAAACAGAATAACAGAACTAATTAATAGCAAAATAAGCGAACGTTTCATATTGCAAACGTTTTTAAACAAAGTTATAAAATAAAATCATTTGATGCACTTGACATCTAATAAAGAAGTAAATTGTTCAATCGTTCTTTTTTTTATTGTGTCATTAAATTTATATCTTTATCAAAATTCAATGTATGTTTTCTAATGACTCCTTTAAGGATAAAATCGTATTGGTTACAGGTGGTGGCAGTGGTATAGGATTTACAATTGCCAAACAATTTTTAATGCATGGTGCTATAGTATTTATTTCCGGCAGAAATGCAGAAAAATTGCAAAAGGCGATTAATGAACTGGAGAAATATGGCACAGTGCACAGCATGATTGCTGATATCCGCGAACCGGAACAGATAGAAAAATTAGCAGATGCTATTAAATCGGTATACGGAAAACTTGATATTTTAATCAATAATGCCGGAGGTCAATTTCCGTCTGCGGCTGAGAATATCAGCTATAATGGATTCAGAGCAGTAATCAACAATAATTTAATCGGTACATTTTATGTCGCTCAGATTATGACCAAATCATTTTTCATTCCGCAAAAAGAAGGCAATATTGTCAATATCATAGCCAATGTTTTCAGAGGTTTTCCGGGTATGTCGCATACGGGAGCTGCACGTGCAGGGGTAGATAATCTGACAAAAACATTAGCCATAGAATGGGCGCGTTTTGCCATTAGAGTAAATGCGGTAGCTCCGGGAATAATAAAATCTACCGGTTTGGAAAATTACCCGCCTGATTTTTTGAAAAATATCGAAGCACAAATTCCGGTAAAACGTATGGGTACGACGGAAGAAGTTGCTTATCCGGTTTTGTTTTTGGCTTCTGATATGGCTACGTTTATCACTGGTGAGACGCTCTATGTGGATGGAGGAAACAGACTTTGGGGAGATCAGTGGAAGATGTAATTATTGATTTAATGTTTTTAGAATTTCTGTAGCTGCTTTTTCAGCGGCATTGCCTGTCTGAAGTATATTTCTCAATTGTGCATAGGCTTCAAAATTAAAACCTGCTTCTATCTTCTTTATTGCTGTTAAAATGTTTGTTGCAGAGCAATCTTGTTGAAGCAGTTCTGTTATAATTTCCCGGTTTAGAATTAAATTGGGTAAGGAAATATAATTCACCTTTGCCAGCCTTTTGCCAATCTGATAGTTGATAAACGATGTGCGGTAAACTACCACTTGAGGAATATTCTGCAGGGCCGTTTGTAAGGTAGCAGTGCCGCTGCAAACAACGGCCACTGCAACAGTATTTAATACATATTCGGTATTGTCAAAGACCAGTTGCATGTTTTGAGGTAAAGGAAAGAAGGACTGGTATTCATCTTTCAAACGGCTCATTGCCGCTATGTTAAACTTCTTTTCAGATAGTAATTGTGCCAATTCAATAAATACAGGCATAAGCCGTTTTATTTCCTGTTTGCGACTGCCGGGTAAAAGTGCAATAGTATCATTAGTTCGATATTCATCTTTAAGTGCAAGTTCGTTTCTTACCAGAGGATTACCTACATATACAGCATTCGTATAGCCGTGTTTTTTGTAAAAATCAATTTCAAACGGAAAAATACACAGCATTTTATCTACGTACTTTTTTATTACTTCAACACGACTTTCTTTCCATGCCCATATTTTAGGAGAAATGTAATACACGACTTTAAAGCCATTTTGTTTGCACCATTTTGCCATGCGCAAATTAAATCCGGGATAGTCAACTAGTATGACCACATCAGGTTTATATTGTAATAAACAGTTTTTTATCTCTTTAAAATTCTTTCTTATCGTAAACAAATGCTTTGCCACTTCAACAAATCCCATAAAAGCCAAACGGTCTAAACCAAATAAAAGAGGAATACTCACATTTTGCATGTGCTTTCCGCCTACGCCCATAAACAGGGCATGCGCATCTTTTTGCCGGATAGCATTTGCCAGATTTGCAGCGTATTCATCGCCGGAAGGTTCGCCTGCCAGTATAAAATATTTCATTAGTTATGGCTTTACATAATAAACCTTACCAAAATCATAATTGTAATATAAATGATAGATGCAGCAAATAAGCCGATAAAAGTGTTGAACTGTTTGGTGAAATTAAAAGCTAATAAAACTGGAAGATTAACAAAAGTACACATGCGGATTATTTTTGGTAATACGCTGATGTCTTTAACTTGCGTTATATAATCGTTCCATGGAATTTGATTGTATTTAAATGCATAATAACAGTAAAACATAATCAAGGGTAAGATTAATCCCAAAATAAAACCATAGATAAATTTATCTGTTTTCGCTAAGAAGGTTTGCTGAGAGTCGTTCATAATTTTTAATTTTCGTGTAAATTCCAGTTTTTATTGATAAAGGAAATGCCATGATGATGAGTTAAGTCAAACTCAACCGGTACGATAGAGACATAATTATTTTCCAATGCCCACACATCAGTATCTTCGCCTTGGTCATTGTTTACAAATTTACCGGTAAGCCAATAATAGTTTTTGCCGTTGGGGTCTTTGCGTTCGTCAAATTCTTCCACCCAGCGCGCATTGGCTTGTCGGCAGATACGCATACCCTGAATTTTTTCAGCAGCAACTGCAGGAATATTGACATTCAACAAACAATCTTTGGGCAGGCCATTGTTGAATACTTCGCGGATAATCTTTTCGATATATTTTTTAGCCGGCTCAAAATCTGCCGTAAAAGAAAAATCCAGCAAAGAAAAACCGATGGCAGGAATGCCGTCTATGGCCGCTTCCATGGCCGCCGACATCGTGCCGGAATAAATGACATTAATTGCAGCATTTGAACCGTGATTGATTCCTGAAACGCATAAGTCCGGTTTGCGGTGCAGGATTTTGTCAATTGCAATTTTCACACAGTCAACAGGTGTGCCGCTGCACTGGTAGGCAGGAATACTGCCAAAAAGTTCAACTTTTTGCATGCGCAGAGGTTCGTGTATCGTGATGGCATGTCCCATTCCGGACTGTGGGCTATCGGGGGCAACCACAGTAACATCAC
>CAYVGM010000074.1:3490-10587 GCA_964451125.1 uncultured Chitinophagales bacterium | reverse complement strand
ACAAGCATCACATCTGCCCAGAGGGCAATATCCACATGGTTATTCCAGTTGGTTTTCCCGGTATTGGTATATTCAGTATAGCATTCGTTTTTAGAAAGTGTAGCCAAGGTAAGCGGCGTGATAAAGTCAGTTGCGGATTTTGTCATGATTACCCTGACTTGTGCACCTTCTTTTACCAGTAAACGAACTAAAAATGCGGATTTATAAGCTGCTATGCTTCCGCAAACCGCCAGCAAGATTTTTTTATCTTGCAACGGATTAAGCTTGGATTTTATGGGAGTTGATTTTGTCAAATTTTATTGTTTTTACAAAATCTGATACTGAAAGAATAAGCAGGCAAGCCTTTCTACAGAAAAATATATAAAGACAAATCTGTAATTAGTCGTTTTTGATATACGTTTCGTTATTAACGAACTCATTCAACGCAGTAATTGTCGTTTTAGGTAGTTTTTCGTAGTAGCGGGAGATTTCAATTTGCTCTCTGTTTTCGAAAACTTCTTCCAGATTATCCGTAGCTGAAGCAAATTCTTCCAGTTTACGGTGAAGTTCTTCTTTTAATTTTGCATTCATCTGCTCAGAACGTTTTGAAATAACATTTATCGACTTGTACAAGTTGCCAGTTTTAGCTGCTAATTCATCTAAATTTCTGGTTTCGATATAGGCTGAAGCTTGTTTTTCTTCTTTTTTTGCAGTTGACATGGTTAGTAAATTATAGATTATGAATTTTAAATCCTGATTATAAATTTTAGTTCTTTTTGCTCAATTTATCCAACTCACTCAAATGTGTGCTTGCGGGATAAGTTGTTTTGAAGAAAGCATATTCCTTTTGAGCCTCGGCATAGCGTTCACCTTTCTTATCTTTATAACTTCCTTCAGCGTATTTAAAGAGAGATTTGGATATTAGGAAATCAATTTTTTCGTGATTCTCATATTCGGGATAATCTTGCAGAAACTGACGCAGTGACACAGATGCTGCCTTATATTCCCCTATTTTATAATATAGATATGCGGCTTCGTATGCTTTCTTGCGCAATTTGGCTCGCAACTCATCCATTTTGGTATTGGCTTCTTTCACACGTTCGCTTTTGGGGTATTTATCGACAAAAACCTGAAAAGCGGTAATAGCTTTTTCTGTATCAATTTGCTCTAATGAATAGCGAGGGGAGGTTTTGGCATAACAAATGGCTTCATTGTAGGCGGCTAATTCTGCTTTTTCGCTAAAAGGGTAGGTGTTGTAAAAACTGCGGAAGTAAAAAGAGGCCAACTCATAGCTTTTGTTGAGGAAATGTGCATTGGCATATTTGAAATAAATATCCTCCACATTTTTCTGGCCTTTATACACGGTTAACAACTCCTCGTAAATGGGAATTGCTTTTTCGTATTTCTTCTTATTGTAGTAGTTATCCGCAATTTGCAGTTTGGCTTCCATGTCATTGCCCTTAAGCAATTTTTGCGTTTTACGGTCGCAGGCAAACAGCAACAATACAGATATGAAAAGAATATAGAAATTCCTGAAAAACATAAGCCTGCAAAAATAGGAAATAAATGTGGAAAAATAAGGGTTTTGTGTTGGAAAAGGCTTAAAAATGCTGATTTTTAAGCTTGTACGTGTTAAATAAATTTAAACACACCCCGAAAGAGAAAAATAAAGAAAGAGACCGGATATTGTTCAGCCTCTTTTAGAGTAATAAATTGAAAGCGTAATTTTTATAGTCTCTTAAGAAATATCGCTATCTAAAAGACCTACTCCTCCCAGTATACATATCTAATTTGTTTTTTAATAAGAATATGTCTAATTTGTTTTTTAATAGCAATATTAGAATTACCTGAAAATGCTTGTTTAAATCCAACATTGATTTGAGCCGCATATTCGTTGGTGCTAATCGCCCATATCTTTATACTGTGTAGTTGTTGTACACCCTCTAATGCGGCAATCAATTGTTGAATTTCCCTTTTATTTACAGAAGCAGGTGTTTTTCCAATCAGTAATTCAAAGCTTTCTTTAAGCAGCTTCCAGCTGCTCCATGCTATTATCACTGAAATCAGGATACTTAACAAGGCATCAATTTTTGTATAGCCCGTAAAATAAATAACCACACCGCCAATACACACTGCCAAAGACAACAGCATATCTGCCAGCAAGTGCCAGTAAGCAGATTTTACATTTACGTCGTCTTGTTTGTGCGACAAAAAGAATAGGGCGGAAACTCCATTAACAAGTATGCCGGCTAAGGCTACTATGGCAATCGTTTTACCTTGCAAAGGTGCAGGATTTTTTAACCGCAATATTGCTTCATAAAAAATGACAAAAACACTGAGTAGTAATATTGCAGAATTAAAAAATGCCACGATTATGCTTACTTTTTTATAACCGAATGCGTATTCTTCCGATGTTCTCACTTTGCATAACCAGACGGAAATTAAAGCCAAAACCAAACACAATACATCAAAAAAATTATGTCCTGCATCGGATATCAAAGACAGGGAATGCTGTGAAATACCAAAAATCAGCTCTACAATTACAAAAATTGAGTTAAGCACAATGCCCACATAAAAGGCAGTGTTTAACGAATGGCTGTTCAGTTTTTGTATCGCAGAATGTGCGTGGTGATGTTGGTGTCCTTGCCCCATTTATTGCGTAAGACTTTTCGATTTTAATTTGGTAATTTCTTCTTTTATTTTAATCATACGGTTTTCCGGGCTGGGGTGAGAGCTCATAAAATCTTCCTGCCGTCCTCCTGATGCTTCATTCAATATCTCCATTACGCCTAACATCTGATTAGGATCATATCCAGTTTGGTACATATATTTTATACCATAAGCATCGCTCTCCAGCTCATCATCTCTTCCATACTTAAGTCCAATTACATTACTTACATAAGAGGCTATTTGTGCCGTATTCATATCGCCACTGCCCATGGCTACACCTTGTACAATACCATTCATCAGGCCCTGTTTTGCCATCTGCTCAGAAGAATGCCGGTTGATAACATGACCCATTTCGTGGCCTAACACTCCGGCTAACTGGTCTTCGTTTTGAAGACGTTTCAGCAAACCCATGGTGATAAATATTTGTCCGCCCGGAAGCGCAAATGCATTAATCGTTTCGGGGTCATTCAGCACATAAAAATGAAACTCATAAGGAGAATTATGTACTTCGGTACTGTTGACCAATTTCTGCCCAACGGATTGTACTTTCAATTGAACATTCTGATCCGGATATAAACCCCCAAACTGTGCCGCCATCTCGGGTGCAGATTGCAATCCCATTGCCACTTCTTCCTGTGGTGTTAAATCCACCCTTTGCTTTTCGCCAGTTACAGGATTGACTTGTGATTTGAAGAAATATGAAATTACGGAAAACCCGATAAAGGCCAGCATAATTAATAAACGAAGTTTGCCACTGCTTTGCATAATAGTTTATTTTTTTTCGTAAACGTCTTTTAATAAAAAAATCAGCAACAACAAGAATGCCGTAATGCCACCCAATGTATAAAAGCCGAATGAAATAAGCATGGAAATTGCTGCTGTACACCAAATAGCGGTGATATTGGAAAAATCTTGTACACCGTTTCCGCTGTCAATGATAAACATGCGAGCTGAAATAAAGCCGATGGCAATAATAATAGATGCGATAATTACCCATTCCATACCATTTGCCTCGCCTTGCATTTTTAATGCAAATACACAGATTGCCGCAGTACCTAATGCCAGCGTGCCAAACGTGCGGATTCCGGCAATTTTCCCGTTTTTCTGTCGTTCCAAACCAATCAACACACCAATAATAGTGGCCACGACTATACGAATTAATGGAACAAATTCAGGTGTTAGCTGCATACATGTAATTTTTTAGTAAAATAAAGGTAGTATTTTTTTGTTAAAGTGATGAGGAAACCAACTGGACGAAAATGAGTAGTCCTTTATAAATGAGATTCTATAAAGCATTTTCATTTTCTGAATAATAAAACCAAAACAGGAAAAAAGCACTTAACCCCGTAAATATGTGCCATAAGGAATGTCCTTGAAAAAAGGATGTAGGGTTACATACGATTTTTAGTATATCTAAAGTGCGCAAAATAAATGCACCGATAACAAAAAACAGACTTAAAAATGCATACTGAATATTTAATGCCGACTTGTTTCTATTGTAATTTATTACCGTAAACAACAAAATCAATATAATTAATAATGGCAATAAAACCAGGCTTGAAACCAGCAAATGGAGATACACGAAGAAAACAACGAGCAAAAAAAGGAAGATGATATAGCTTGTTTTCAACCCTGTACTGAATGCTTGTTTTTTGTAATAGTAAAGACTAATTGCCAAACACGATAAACAAACAGCATAGGTTGCATTCATATCCACCCGCTGTCCGGGCCATGTCATGGAGGCATGAAAAAACGAACTGCCAAAGCACAAATAAATCAAGCTTAATCCGCAAAAAGCCATCAAAGCAGGAAATTGCTGTAAACTGTTGCTGTTGCTTGCACTTGTCCCATTTATACTCAGACCAAGTATAATACTGCCCAGTAAAAAATAAAATAAATTAGAGTAGGTATTTACCGGCTGATGAAATAAGTGGCCGGTTCTGTATAGCTCACAATATTCTGCGGTAAGAGCAGACCTGCTGATTTGCATACCCGACCATATTGATTCACCAAGCGCATGGTTTAAATAAAAGAATATCAAACCCAAGACAAGGGTAAACAATAATGAGAATAAGAATATGCGTAAGTTTCGTGTCTTAATCATCTTATAAAAATGCTCTGCCTGTTATAATTCTATTTGGAAAGTCCTCTTGTAAAAATAAGAAGTTTGACGAACTATCTGGAGAAGTCTGGACAGTCATTCATGATTATTTTTGTTAGGAGATGAGTAGGAACTTTATTATCTTGTCCTGAATATGATTATGAAAACGATTCTGATTACGATTATTTCTCTTTTTTCCATAAAATCTTGCTTCAACAGCAATTCTTTTAAGCTCATTGTTGCCATGGAAGATGCTGCTGATTTAAAAGCCGGCAACAAGGTGAAGTGCAAAGGCGTAGAGGTGGGTGAGGTAAACAATATTCAAATAGTGGGCAATAAAGTGGTGGCAGAAATTAATATCAACAACGACTTTCATCCCGTAAAAGGCACGACCGCACAGGTAAATTTTGAAAACCTGCTGGGAGGCAAAAGTCTGGTGTTGTATCCCGCGGAGACGATGGAGATGTTGGCATCGGGCGACACGATTTATGCTACAAAAAATGAAAGCATGGGCATTATCGAAGATGTATTGAAAAAGAATATTCCCATAGATTCTATAATGGGAAATTTTAATCTCGACTCTATCGGCAGCGAATTGATGAAAGATACTGCAAGCATTAACAAGATGAAAGAAACCGCCGAAAAAATCTTTAAACTGAAGGACTTGATACAATAAACAGGCTGGTGGTTTCGTTAAAAAGAATAGCCCAAATTCAAACCAGGGCGCATAATAATTATTTTATCTCCTGAGTTTTTCTTTGGAAAAATAAAATGAGTTTGAAACTTAAAACCCAAATAAAGATTTTTCTTGATGTAAAAATCATTTTGCAGGTTAATATGCAATCCTCCTAAAACACCTTTATCAAAATAATTTTTATTAAAGGAAATAGCCGGATCGTTACTTGTTAGATGTATAACATCATGATAATACAACGATGGACCAAGCCCAAGTTTTAACGTATAAATATTGTTGTAATACAAAATAGCATTCATGGTTAGGTAAGTACTAAAATAATAATCCGTACGTTTTACGGGAAACAATTTCAAATTTTCATACCAGAGATAATCTTTCTTAGAAGTAGAATAAAAACCTTGAGTAAATGAAATAGTCATACGTTGAATTATCTTTCGCTCATAGTTTAATTCTATGCCGTGAAACACATTTTTAGCACCATTTCCTAAATGAAATGAAGGTGCATAGCCTACATAAATTAAATTGTTATTCCCCTTTTGGTCTTTTTCACGAACTACAGTATTTACCGTATCCACTTCCGGATTTTGCAAGATATCCTGTTTCCCTATTGCCATCAACCTGAATGAAAAAATGAAGAGTAAGACGAAGATGTTTTTCATAAGCTTTTTAGAGTATATAGTTGAAATATGGAACAAATATATCAAAAAAACACCAACAAAAGAAAATTATATCTGATATGCCTTTTTTAGCCATTATTAACGATTTTTTGTGGATAATATGCCTGCATTTTATCCCATTTTAAGGCTATTATTTCGTATCTTTGTTCACTTTTTAAACTCGGGTAGCTAAAGTGTCGTTTTGGGTTAGTTATCAACTCCTAATTACAGGTTACTACTCACTATTCACTACAAAAATGAGCGAAGAAATAATAGAAAAACAACAAAAGGCACAACACTATGGTGCCGACAATATTACGGTACTGGAAGGTCTGGAAGCCGTGCGCAAACGCCCTGCGATGTATATCGGCGATATCAACGTGCGAGGCTTGCACCACTTGGTGTACGAAGTAGTAGATAACTCGATAGATGAGGCACTTGCAGGCTATTGTAAAAATATTTTTGTAAATATACACGAGGATAACTCTATTTCTGTAGAAGACGACGGCAGGGGTATTCCGGTGGACATGCATCCCAAAGAGGGCAGAAGTGCCTTAGAGGTGGTACTTACGGTATTGCATGCAGGCGGTAAATTCGACAAGGACTCGTATAAAGTATCCGGTGGTTTGCACGGCGTGGGCGTTTCTTGTGTAAATGCACTTTCTTCACACCTCACGGCTACCGTAAACCGCGATGGAAAAATATATCAGCAAGAATTTGAAATCGGTGCGCCCCTATATTCCGTTAAAGAAGTAGGCATAACCGACAAACGCGGTACTATCATCCATTTCAAACCGGATACAACCATTTTTACCGTTTCTGAATACAACTATGACACGCTGGCGGCACGTATGCGTGAGCTGGCATTCCTCAACAGGGGCATCCATATCACGATTACCGATATGCGTAATCTTGACGAAAATGGTCAGCCTCATGCTGAACATTTCTATTCAGAGGGAGGGCTTAAAGAGTTTGTTTCTTATCTGGATAAAAATCG
>CAYVGM010000074.1:0-3390 GCA_964451125.1 uncultured Chitinophagales bacterium | reverse complement strand
GAGGACTTCCGGGAGGGGATTACCTGCGTGGTGTCTGTAAAAGTTCCGGAACCTTTATTTGAAGGACAAACCAAAACCAAATTGGGCAACTCGGAAGTGGACGGCATTGTAGCGGGCATCGTAGGCGAGATGCTGGAATATTATCTGGAAGAACATCCGAAGGAAGCAAAAACTATTATCAATAAAGTGGTGTTGGCGGCTACAGCCCGACATGCAGCCCGCAAGGCTCGTGAGCTGGTACAGCGCAAAAGTGGCTTAGGCGGCTCGGGCTTGCCCGGCAAGCTTTCGGATTGCTCTGATAAAGATGCTCGGGCTTGCGAAATTTTTCTGGTAGAGGGCGACTCAGCGGGTGGAACGGCTAAACAAGGTCGAAACCGTGCTTTTCAGGCGATATTGCCTTTGCGCGGTAAGATTTTGAACGTGGAGAAAGCGATGGAGCATAAGATTTACGAGAACGAGGAGATCAAGAATATGTTTCAGGCATTGGGCGTGAGCAAAGGTGTGGAAGGCGATGAAAAAGCCCTGAACTTAACCAAATTGCGCTACCACAAAATCATCATCATGTGTGATGCCGACGTGGATGGCAGCCATATCACTACATTGATTTTAACCTTTTTCTTTCGCCACATGAAAGAGTTGGTGGAGCAAGGACATATTTATATTGCTTCGCCGCCTTTGTATTTGGTAAAAAAAGGCAATAAACAAAAATATGCGTGGAATGAAGAGTCGCGCAAAGCGGCCATGAAAGAAATAGGCGGTGAGGGCAAAGAAGACAGTGTGCACGTGCAGCGCTATAAAGGTTTGGGTGAGATGAATGCAGAGCAATTATGGGAAACCACCATGAATCCGGAAACGCGCACCCTGAAACAAGTGACCATAGAAAGTGCGGCAGATGCCGATTATATTTTCAGTATGCTGATGGGCGACGAAGTGCCTCCGCGTCGTGAGTTTATAGAAACCCACGCAAAGTATGCGAGGATAGATGTGTAGTTTTATTTATAAAAACGGTCAAATTCAAGATGAAGTGTAAAAGATTTTTTTACATAATTCTAATATGAATGTATGTTATGAAACATTTACGAAGAATATTACACAAAATGGAATTCAAGTTATAGTCAGGCGGTTACTTAAATTTGTTTGGTTTGTGGATATTGATTCACTACCAGATTTACAACAAGGGTCATTTGGCTTTTCTGAAAGTGATACTGTATTTATATCTCGTCTTATAATAAACATTGCCCTTGTTACTTACTTACAAATTCTTTTAGTTAAAATCATAAGAAGAATATACTTTTCTAAAAAACATCAATAAGCACCAAATGAAAAAATCATACTTGTTCTTACCTTTATTTTACTTGATTCTTTGCAATCAGTTTGTCAATGCTAATCCAGCAAAACGATACCACGACAAAATGGATTTAGCAAAAGATATAATAGATGCTGTATTGACCAATAATGCTTTAAAGCTTGAGGCTATTACACAATCCTTGGTGATTCCATTTACAGAGTACAATAATGTTGTTTTTCCTTTATACACAGAAGACAGTTCGGCTACGCTTGAGTCTTTCCCAAAAAATGAGGTTTATCCGGTGTCGTTATTGATTAAAGATTCTTTGATTTACAATCACTTTATTGCAGATTTTTATTTTGGTGAATGTATTGGCAGGCTTCTGAACGATCCGGATAATTTAAATCCCTTTGGTAAAAATATTTATATCGCATTTGACAAAGAGGATGATGCTATTTCTGCTCTGATAAATAAAAACTATTTGGGTATATTATACGAAACGGATGGTTATGTAAAAGTAATTAATCTGGAAGCACTTATAACCTATAAGCACACGCTTTATTCCATGCGACAAACAAATTATCATTCTTATAAGAAAGACGATTTGCCGGTTCATTTATTTAAAAAAAAATTACCAGACAATATTGTATTATATAAATACTATAAAAATAAATTTATAAAACACACAAACGACACCCTATTGTTTAATCATGTGGATTATAGTAATTACACTAATGAAACACAAATTATTAATATTGAAGAAAATGAAAAAACACCTGTTATAATTGAAACCTTAGAGCCTGAATTACCCAAAATACCAGAAGTTTATGACCGTGCCACAGAAATGCCACAATTTCCGGGCGGTGCAGCTGAAATGATGAAGTATATCTCTAAATCAATAAAATATCCGAAAGTGGCAAAAGAAAACGGCTTAGAGGGAAAGGTAATTGTCAAGTTTTATGTAGACACGGATGGCTCTGTAAAAGATCCTGTCGTATTAAAAGATGCTGTTGGTGGTGGCTGTGCCGAAGAAGCAATACGCATTGTAAGAAGTATGCCCAAATGGAAACCGGGATATGATAGAGGGAATACAGTTAAAGTATATTACACCATACCCATTACATTTAAATTACAATGAAATATTTTCGTTTAGAGAATTCCTGATTAAACCTTCTGCATTTTATGTAGTCAAAGGAAGAAAACATCCATCATGAAAAATATGCCTTTATTCATCTTGTCTTTATTTTTGATTTTTGGTGCAACCAATTATACGCTGGCACAAAAAAATCACGGGCAAAAGCAGCACCTAAACAAACAGCAGAACAATAAGCAAAAGCCACAGAAACAGCAATACAACAAAGCAGATCAACACAAATCGCCTCAGCAAAAAACAAAGGGCCAAAATAAAACGCACACGAATAAAGGAGAAAACAAGTCTAATAATAAGAACGGGTATTATCATACGCAAAACGTACACAAACAAGTATACGTACACCATTATTCCAAAAATAAAGTGGTGGTTGTAAAACCCAGAGTGGTAAAAACTTATACAGTTTTGCCGGTAGGTTACACTACCTTATATTGGGGTAATCGCAATTATTATTTCCATAACGGATGGTACTACCATTGGCACAAAGGCATTTATACTGTAGTGCCTCCTCCGTTTGGCATTCGTATAAAAGTTTTGCCAACAGGCTACAGAACAATATATGTCGGTGGTTTGCCTCGCTATTACTATTCGGGGGTATATTACCAACAAATAGACAATGAATATGAAACCGTTGAGCCTTCTGAAGGAACAATAGTTCCCAACCTTCCGGATGATGCCGAAGAAATCACTTTAGATGGAACTACTTATTACACCTATGATGATATTTTATACAAACCCATCGTTACGAATGATGGTATGCAATATGAAGTGGCTGGCAAGCTGGATGATTGATTACAAATACCTTTTCCTTGCACGATCTCTTTGATTTCTATAAAAAACTTTATTCGTTTTTCATTCGTCATTATGTGATAAAAGTCTGTTTCTCTATATGAATTCAAAAACTACAATTGGTTTTATATTCATCTTGCTAAAATAAAATATTTTCTATCTG
>CAYVGM010000073.1:8745-10655 GCA_964451125.1 uncultured Chitinophagales bacterium | reverse complement strand
CACAAAATTATATCCAAAAGTACAAGGATATTGCCATAGAAGAAATGAAACGCACTGGAATTCCTGCATCCATTACGCTTGCACAAGGTTTGCATGAAAGTGGTATCGGTGAAAGTTATCTGGCTAAAAAAACGAATAATCATTTTGGTATAAAATGCCATGAAACATGGACTGGTAAGACATTTAAATACACGGATGATGCGCCTAACGAATGTTTCAGAGTGTATGATAAAGTGGAGGATTCTTATCACGATCATTCTGATTTTCTGAAAAACAGACCACGCTATGCTGTATTGTTTACCTATGCTCCCAATGATTATAAATCTTGGGCTTATGGGCTGAAAAAATGCGGTTATGCCACCAACCCCCAATATGCGCAGATATTGATAAAAACAATAGAAGACAACCAATTACATCAATACGATGCCATTGCTTTAGACCCGAATATAAAATATGCCGAATACAATGCTGCGGATAAACCGGTAGATGTGTCTAATTTGGAAATTCCGAAATATAAAAATGACGAAGAAGAAAAGCCTATTGATGTCAAGTTGAAGAAACCAGATTTTTATAAACATGCCCATAAAAAGATTGTTACGCTCAATAAATTGAAAGCTGTAAAAGTGAATAAAGGAGAGACACTTGATGCATTGGCAGTAGCAGTTCAAAAAGATAAAGCAGACTTACTGGCATGGAATGACATGGATAATGAAACGGAGCTAAAAGAAGGGCAGTATCTCTTTTTGCAACAGAAGAAAAAGAAAAACAAAGAAAAAACCTACAAAGTAAAGGCAGATGATAACATGTGGCTGATTGCACAAAAGAAAGGCATCCGATTGTCATCGCTTTTAAAAATGAATAAGCTGGAGAAAGGAGAAGAGCCCGAAAAAAACCAAGTCATCCGACTAAAAGGAAAAATAAAAGAGAAACCGGAACTGAGAAAAACAGTAACGGAAAAAAGTATTATTCAGCCACAGGTTTCGGATATAGTAAAAGCAAATGATACGGTTTATCCGCCAATAAAAGAACCTCTAAAAGAGGTAATTGCAAAAGACAAAGTGCTGGAATTTGAAACAGGCGAAAAACTTCTGGAAAAGAATCCGGCTGCGCCATTAACTAAAATAGATACGGCAATCCAGCAAGTAGAAGTATTCGATTTGTCGCCGAAATTAGTTACCCCAGATATAAGCACTCCTTCAAATACCAATAATTATAAAGATATTCCGACCATAGAAAAGCCCGTTACAGAAAAAACAGTATATCCTGCCGGTATTGATTATTCGGGCCTTCCGAAATCAACAACCGGAAAACACACGGTGGTAAAAGGAGATACCCTTTACAATATTGCCAAACGTTATGGCGTAACGATACAACAACTCATGGATTGGAATAAAATGACAGAACAAAGTGTTAAATTGGAGCAAGTTTTAAAAATACAACCCTAATATGCTCACTATCCGAATTCAAGACAAGATCTTTCAACGCTATATTACGCACGAAGAAATTCAACAAAGAGTAAAAGAAATTTCGATGGAATTGAGTAATAAATTCCACGATAAGAATCCCATTTTTATTATTATTCTGCGAGGTGCGTTTATGTTTGCCGGCGATATCTTGAAGTATTTCAACGACCCTTGCGAGATAGAATTTACACACTTGAGTTCTTATACCGGCATGGAATCTTCAGGGAAAATTTTGATTAAACTTCCGGTAAATGAGACAAAAATCAAAGATCGGGATATTATTATTCTTGAAGATATTGTTGACTCCGGACTGACGATGGATTTTTTTACCACCTATTTAAAACAACTCCATCCCAAATCAGTAACATTAGTAAGTTTTTTATATAAACCAGAAAATCTGATTAAAGAAGTTAAAATAGACCATGTTGGTTTCACCATTCCCGAGCT
>CAYVGM010000073.1:4283-8645 GCA_964451125.1 uncultured Chitinophagales bacterium | reverse complement strand
TTCATTCAGTATGTCATGCCCAACTGGATGTTGTTGACGAATGATTTGAATAAGAAACTGGCAAACAATCCGCATACGGAGCATTTAAACCAAGAAAGATTCTTTATTTATTTGCGAGGACTCAAAAAACAAATTGAAATTTTTAGAGAAGAAAACATACCGCTTACCCAGCAGATACAGTTACTCTCTCAAGAATATGGATCCATAATCGGTGCGATGACAATTGAACATGCAGGGCAGGAATATACCATGCCACAAGCTGCCGTGATGTTGCAAAATCAAGACAGAGCATTGCGAAAAATGATTTTTGATAAAATTGCTGTGCGTCGACTCAGGGATAAAGAGAAATTAAATGAACTGTTCTCAGAAATGCTAAAGTTGCGCCATCAAATGGCACTCAATGCCGGCTATAAAAATTTCAGAGATTATATGTTTGACGCTTTAGGTCGTTTTGATTATGGAGTGAAAGAGAGCGAACAGTTTCATCAGGCAATACTGGAAGAAGTTACTCCGATGTTGAATTCATTTTATGACGAACGCAAACAAGCTCTGGGTATTTCTTCATTACAACCCTACGATTTAGAAGTGGATATACATAATGAACCACCACTAAAACCATTTGAAACAGAGGAAGAACTAATTCAAAAATCAGTACAATGTCTGCAAGAAACAGATGTCTATTTTGCGGAATGCATCGAGGTGATGAACAACATGAAACACCTTGATTTGGAATCGCGTAAAGGCAAGGCTCCGGGTGGTTATAATATGACCTTGCCGGAATTGGGTGTGCCTTTCATTTTTATGAATGCCGCAGGTACACAAAGTGATGTAGAAACTATTGTTCATGAAGCCGGACATGCCGTGCATTCTTTCTTAACCCGTGATTTACCCTATAATTTTGATCAGGAAATTACTTCAGAAAATGCGGAATTGGCTTCGATGAGTATGGAATTGATGAGTTTCGACGGATTATCGTATTTTTACGATGAGCATAATAAAAAAAGGGCTATTCGCAATCATTTGAAACGTATCATTGGCATCATGCCCTGGATAGCCTTAGTTGATAAGTTTCAACACTGGATATATCTCCATCCTGAACATACAATAGAAGAACGAGAAGCCAAATGGCAGGAAATGCATAGTCAATTTTATGGCAATATACTCGACTGGAAGGACTATGATGAACTGCAAAAAATATTTTGGCATAAACAATTGCATATCTTTGAAGTACCTTTTTATTATATCGAATATGGCATTGCACAATTAGGAGCAATTGGCGTTTGGCGCAATTATAAACAAGATAAACAGAATGCCATTCAGCAATATAAAGAGGCATTAGCATTAGGTTATACAAAAACATTGCCAGAAATTTATCGTACAGCCGGGGTTTCCTTTCATTTTGACCGTGCTTATGTAAAAGAACTGATGCAGTTTATTATGGATGAAATCAGTAAAGTGTAATTACAAGAACGGCAGTTTTATCACCTTTGCTTTTAGCAATTTTCCTCGGATGTCAATATAAATGACAGAGTCTTGAGCAGTGTAAATAATATCAACATATCCCAGACCGATACCATAGCCTAAAGTTGGAGATTGAGTCCCCGAGCTTACCTCACCAATTTGATTTCCTTGTTCATCCTTTATCAGATAGCCATGACGTGGAATGCCTCTGTCAACCATTACAAAGCCGACTAATTTTTGTTTCAGTCCGTTTTGTTTTTGTTCCAATAGAATTTCTTTGGCAATAAAATCCTTGTTGAATTTTGTAACCCAGCCCAAACCGGCTTCTAAAGGCGATGTTGTATCGGTAATATCATTTCCATATAAACAATACCCTTTTTCAAGTCTCAGAGTATCGCGTGCGCCCAACCCGATGGGCTGTATGCCGGCATCTTTGCCAGATTCAAAAATTTTATTCCAGATTTCAACGGCATGTGATTTATGAAAGTATAATTCAAATCCACCGGCTCCGGTATAACCTGTGTTGGAAATAATGACATTATCAACTCCTGCAAAATTGCCTCTTGCAAAACGATAATACGGAATGGCAGACAAATCTACGGCCGTAAGTTTTTGTAATACCTCTTCTGCTTTAGGTCCTTGAATAGCCAGCAAAGCCGTATCGTCAGAAATATTATGCAATTCTGCCCCATCCGTATTGTTTTCATTAAACCATGCCCAGTCTTTATCTATATTTCCTGCATTGACTACACACAGATAATTGCCGTCATCTAAATGATAAACCAATAAATCATCTACGATGCCTCCTTTTTTATTAGGCAAGTAAGCATATTGTGCCTGGCCGCGTTCTAATTTAGCTACATCGTTAGAAATTATTTTTTGTAAAAAGGGAAGCGCTTTTTCTCCTTTTATAACAAATTCGCCCATGTGAGATACATCAAATACACCCACTTTTTGTCGTACGCAATTATGTTCTTCAATATCAGAGGTATAGCGGATAGGCATGTAAAAGCCTGCAAATTCAGCCATTTTAGCACCGAGCGATTCGTGTATTGCTGTTAGCGGAGTAGTTTTCATGCTGTAAAAGTAAGGAATATTTACAGGTAATCAGAAAATGATAGTTTCTATTGACTATTTTATTTTTGAGTCGTATATATTAATGGAAGAGTGCAAATAAAAAGTATTATTGATGATTGCCATATTTTCTGATTCTCCTTCTGTTATAAACAGTTCCGAAAGACAAGATTAAAATCAACGGAAATACAAGTGTTATCACTTGCCATAGTCCTTTCTTGTTTTGCAACTCGGCTTTGTCTAACAAGCGCATTTTAATCTCGCGGTTGCGGGCAGTTATCAGGTTATTATCATCCACCAAATATTCAATAGCATTTAGCATAAAATCTTTATTGGCATACATTTTCTGAGAGTATTTGTCATAACCCAATGGCAGTGGCACACCTTTAGCATCCAGTTCATTTGATGCAATATCGCCATCTGCAATTACAATCATCTTATTTTTATCACTCTCCGGTTTGTATGCTAGTTGTTGAATTTCCAGTAATTTCCGATAGTCTTCAGTAAGTTGGTTTTTATATAATGACTGGAAGTTGCCTTCCAGCAAAACACCCATTGGAATATTCTTTTTATTGAAAAGAGAAGGATTAGGGCGTTGCTTTGCGCCTTCCAGATAAATTTGAAACGGTGTATTTTGTTCTCTGCTATAATCTGATGTAGAGAGTAAAATAGTTTTATGCACTTCCGGGTTGCCCAAGGTATCAATAGAGCCGGTAAATTTTAAAGCAACAGGATCCAGATTTTTTACTATAGGATGATTGTTTTTGCTTACGGAAATGGGATAAAATACCCACGGAAAAAGTTTGGGTTGCGGATTGCCACCAATGGATTCAATTATGGGAATTTGATTGCAATATAAATCCATCACCAAATTATGATTGATTCGAACACCATAGCGGAACAAAATGTCATCAAGATTCAAGTCGCGCGGAAAGGAGAAGATGCTGGGAGCCAGTTTGAAAGAATCTAAATCGCAAACGATATTATCCAACAGCCAGATTATTTTACCACCTTGCATCACATACTGATCAATCAGGAATTTCTCCGGATCGCTGATAGCAGAATTAGGCTTGGCTAC
Source organism: uncultured Chitinophagales bacterium (assembly GCA_964451125.1). Classification (GTDB taxonomy): domain Bacteria; phylum Bacteroidota; class Bacteroidia; order Chitinophagales; family JADIYW01; genus JADJSS01. Next base: position 5,032 of record CAYVGM010000073.1, on the reverse strand, counting down.
CATTAAAATGTCGACACCATTATTGAGTAATTTATCTTTATCCGGCTCCAGTTTATCAATTTCAAATCCTTGCGCATTCAGTTCTTTTAATAAATATTCTAAAGGGGCTACTCCTAATTCGCCATGTCCCTGCAAAAACAAAATTTTAGGTCGTTTTTTCCGGATAGCCTTTTGTATGGCATTAGCTGTTTTGTACTCTAAGAAATTAATTGAATTATTGAGTGAACCTTGTGCGCCAACGGAGAATTGGTTTTCTAAAATTTGTACAGGTATCTCATTGCCGCCGGCCTTTACCAATGCCCCCGGAAATACGATGTTTTCAGAATAGCCGGAGTTTGACTTTACTTCCAGATTTGTTGGACGCAAACCTTTATTGACCAAATTCATCTGAAACTCTTCCCGTTTCTTTTGGTCTTTGATGGAGTTGATATCGAAAAATTTATAGGTCACTCTTCCTTTGGAAATATTGCGGAACTCTTGCAGCAATTCTTTGGTTTCATTGCGTAAGCTCTTTATGCCGGCAGGCAAATTTTTACCTTCCAGATAAACTTCTACCTCTATATTTTCATTCAGATTTTTCAACAGGTTTTTGGTTGCCGGAGTCAGCGTATATCGTTTTTCTTCTGTCAAGTCAAATCGCTTGTAAAGAAATGAAGAAACAATATTTATAAGCAGTACGGCAAGCAAACTTATCGCCAGAATTTTAAAAGATTGTTTTATGTAATGATTGCTTGACATTAGTGATTTGT
>CAYVGM010000073.1:1749-4183 GCA_964451125.1 uncultured Chitinophagales bacterium | reverse complement strand
GTTATATCTTACCATTTCCGGCTTTCTAAACTGGTTCTTGTTCCGATTAAAAACAAGATAATCACACTTAAAAAATAAACTATATCTCTGGTGTCCACTACGCCACGACTGATAGAGTCATAATGTGCATTCAACCCAATGGACTGAATGATATAATCCAATCTGCCCGAAAACACCGGAAGTGCACTAAGGCGATAAAAAGCATCATACATCAAATAGCACAAGAAGACACCCAAGATAAAAGCCACAATTTGATTATTGGAAATGGAGGAAGAAAATACGCCGATGGCTGTAAATACCGCTCCTAAAAAAAACAAACCGATATAGCTGCCCCATGTCGCGCCGCTGTCAATGGGTGCTTGTGCAAGGCTTAGATTTCTTACGGCAATGAAATAAATAAAAGTGGGAAGAAAAATAATAAACCACAAAAGCAAAGCAGCTAAATATTTCCCCAAAATAATCTGAGTATCTGTCAATGGTTTAGTGCCTAATAGTTCAATCGTGCCGCTTTGTTTTTCATCGGCGAAAGTGCGCATGGTGATAGCGGGTATCAAAAATATAAGAATCCAGGGGGTGAGCGTAAAAAATGAATCAAGCGTGGCATAATTGCTGTCGAAAATATTGCCTTCAAAAACAAATAAATTCAATCCCAGTACAATAAAAAACACAGCCATGCTGATATAGGCAATCAGCGAGGAGAAAAATTCGTTTATTTCTTTTCTTAAGAGTGCGGTCATATTATTTAGTTAATTCGTGGAAGACATCTTCCAGACTTTTGTTTTCTTCTTTCAGGGTGAGAAGGGCATTGTTTTTTTGTGCCGCATACGTGAAGATATTTTTGCGCAGCTGTTTGCTTTCTCTTCCCTGTAATATAAAATGTGTATTGGATAATTGCTGAACATGTACAACCTCTTCTATATTTTTCAGGCTCTCTGCATTTTCGTTTAATTCAAACTCAATTTCCACTTGTACATTACCACTCAAAGTCTGTTGCAGATTTTCGGGTGTGGCATCGGCCACCATTTTTCCCTTATTTATAATCACTACTCTGTCGCATACCGCCTGTACTTCCTGCATGATATGCGTTGAAAACAAGATGGTTTTTTCTTTGCCTAAATTTTTGATAAGTTGTCGGATATCGGCTAACTGATTCGGATCTAAGCCGGATGTCGGCTCGTCTAAAATCAGGATTTCGGGGTTATTCAATAATGCCTGCGCCAATCCAACCCGTTGTTTGTAGCCACGCGAAAGCTGACCGATTTTCTTATGCTGTTCCCCTGTTAAACCTACCAGTCCGATAACATCATTGATTTCTTTATCGCTTACGGTTGACAGTTGTCCGTCTAATTTCCCGATAAATTCCAAAAACTCTTTTACATACATGGTGTAATACAATGGATTGTTTTCGGGTAAATAGCCGATGTTTTTTTTGACATCTAATGACTGTTTTACAATATCGAAACCACAAATACTTGCCGTGCCCGATGTAGGCGGAATGTAGGCAGTCAGCATTTTCATGGTAGTCGATTTTCCTGCACCATTGGGTCCTAAGAAGCCCAAAATTTCTCCTTTCTTCACAGAAAAAGAAATGGCATCTACTGCCTTTTGTTCGTTGTAAATTTTGGATAATGATAGTACTTCTATGGACATTGCGGATAAGATCTGATTTTACATTTTATCATCAGCCGTAGGACCATACATGCCTACCAATGGCACATATAGCAGACGAAGATACACGGTTAGTTGTCCGCGGTGGTGATACAAATGATTGAATACCCAGCTGCGCAATACACTAGCTTTGGGCATAGTAAAATAAATTTGCTCACCATTTCGCATCGTCCAGTTTTCCATCATCTGTTCGTCAGTAGCTTTAGCTAATACACTTAACGCTTCTGCAACTGTTTTGTCGTGAAGCGCAAGCAATTCTTCCACATTATTGATTTCGGGTAATGTATATTCAAACTTTGCAAAATCCAGTTCCGGAAAATCTAATGTAAAGCTCATCCATGACGGAATTTCGGCAACATGTGTCGCCAATTCAACAAGACTCATGGATTTTTCATTGGGTTTCCATGCAGGATTATCAAAAGGAACAGTTTCTAAAAGTTTGCGAGTATTACCACATTCATACTCGTATTCCATTAACAAGGGCTGGTTGATTTTCATAATAATAATTTGAAACGAAAATAAGAAAAATTACTTCGTACTATATCGTTTCCTTTATCAACTTTTGCCTATAACTAAATGATAGCATTTTTTAACAAAAAAAATACCTTTGTGTCAAGTATTTTGTAATGATTTCAGCAGAAGAAAAACGCAAACGAAAAATGAAAAAATTCATACTCAGCATATTTAGTATTTTATTTTGTTTTTGTCTGTCTTATTGCCAGCACAAACAGCCTAAAACGCCCACGGGTTTTCAAATGCCCGATAT
>CAYVGM010000073.1:0-1649 GCA_964451125.1 uncultured Chitinophagales bacterium | reverse complement strand
GACAAGGGTATTTATACTACCGTGCGAGATTTATATAAATGGGATCAGGCATTGTATGCCGGAAAATTTATCCCATCAAATTTATTGGGAATGGCCTTTACACCACAAAGTTTTGAACGACAAGGTATAAAGAACTATGGTTTGGGCTGGCGCATGCAAGACCAACCTGATGGCACTCGTCTTATTTATCACAATGGCTGGTGGCATAGTTATAATTCTGTTTTTAACCGCAAAATAAGTGATAAAACCACAGTGATTATTTTGAGCAACCATTTCAGCCAAAGCGTTTATAAGATACAACCGGTATGGGATATTTTGTATGGCAGCGGAAAAGTTGTTACATCAGAAGATGATGCGGGTACGGACACCATAGAAATTACCAAAAAGCTGAATGAAAAAGAAAATATATTGCTGAAAAAAGATACGCCACAAAGCGATTCTATAGCACCTGTTAAAAAAGAAGAATAATTCAACATGCTAATTTTCATCATATAATACAAGGTCTTTTTTTCGCTATATAAATATGTACTTTTGCTTTACGATTATTATTGAATAAAAAAGACAACCTTTCTATACTGATTGAAAACCTTAGATCGCTATATCATTAAAAAATTTCTGGTAACGTTTTTCTTTGCCATTTTCCTGCTGAGTGCAATAGCCATTGTTATTGATATTACCGAGAAGATAGACGAATTTATCGACAACAAAGCTCCGCTCCACGCTGTTATTTTTGATTATTACATCAATTTTATCCCCTGGATAGGGCTGATGCTTGCCCCGATTTTTGTTTTTATTTCCGTAGTGTATTTTACCTCCCGCCTGACAGAAAACACTGAAATTATCTGTATGCTCAATGGCGGAGTCAGCTTTTACAGACTGCTGTATCCGTATATGTTTACTGCGGTATTGCTCACGGGTATTTTTACGTTGTATAATCATCAGTTATTACCCAAATCCAATAAAGTAAAAATTGCCTTTGAAGAAAAATATGCATCGAAAAAAGACAGTCGCACTTCGGATATTAATTATCATTTCCAGATTGGAAAAGATACATTTATTTATGTGCAGAATTATGATGCTTACGGCAAAATGGGCTATAAGTTTACATTAGAAAAAATAGTGGACAAAGAATTGCTCTACAAGATGTCTGCGGAAAATATGCAATGGGATTCGACGAAACACAAATGGCGATTGAATCGTTATGTGTACCGGACAGTAGGGAAAGACATGGATGTGGTGCAGCGCGGCAATGATACCTTATTGCGTCTTCCGCTTACTCCACCCGATTTTGTAAGGCAAGTGTATGATATGGAAACCATGACGACCAAGGAATTGCGCAAATTTATTGACGATCAGATACGCAAAGGCAATGAAAACGTAAAAGTGTATTGGGTAGAATATTACCGCCGTACGGCTATTCCGTTTTCCACGATTATTCTAACCTTAATTGCTGTGGCAATGACTACCAAAAAAGTGCGCAACGGCATGGGCTTGTATATTGTGGCCGGCATGTTACTGAGCGGTGCGTATATCATCATACAGCAGTTTTCTACGGTGTTTGCCACTAAGGGCACTTTGAGCCCGCTGATAGCCGTTTGGATTCCGAATATGATTTTTGGCGTAATCGCGCTTTTGCTGATTATGCGTGC
>CAYVGM010000072.1:0-10884 GCA_964451125.1 uncultured Chitinophagales bacterium | reverse complement strand
GGTTTCTTAGGTTTTGAACAAATTGAAGAATTGGATGTAAGCCGCAATTTCAAAACTACCCAAAACTTCACACTAACAGGTGCACCTTATTTCATAAACCTATTAACCAATACTACTGCAACTCAAGGAGCTAATCCTGTTTCAAGTACCACTTATACAAAAAATATTACTGCTTTAACAAATGGACGATTTAAAATTGAAACGACCAATCTGCTTAGTCAAAATAGCTTAACCGGAAAGACAGAAGAACACAGCTATCAATATGATGCTTATGGTAATACTACTCAGCATATTGAAAAGTTCAATACCAATTTAGAAGTAACAACCGTTAATACTACTTACAATTCCGGCGGGAACACTACACCACCGCAACCGGCAATCATAAGTATCAGCAAAACACGCACCCGTACAGGTTCTCCAACATCTACATTTAATAAGACCATATCTAATACTTTTGATTCCAAAGGTCAAGTTTTAACATCTGTAGAGTTTAGTGGTCAACCCAAAGCTATAACTACTACATATACCTACAATAATTTTGGTGATAAACTTTCAAAATCCGTGAGCACGAGTGGTCAAACTCGTACTGAAACATATACTTACAGCACGAATGGGCGTTTCCGATTAACAGAAAATCGAACAATAGGAGGAATTGCACAAACTGAAACGTATACCTATGATCCCAAATGGGGAAAGCCCTCCACCTATAAAGATGTAAATAACCTAACTACAACTTATACTTATGATGGTTTTGGAAGATTATTAACGCTCACTCCTCCCTCACCAAAATTGGCTACATCGTATGCTTATACCTATGACGCAGGAACTTATTCCGGGTCGGTATTTAAAATAACAAAAACACATACAAGTAAACCAACAGAAATTACCTATTTAGATGCTTTAGATAGAGTACGTGCTAAAACAGTTGGAAGATTTAGTGGTACAAATGTATTTGAACGAACCTATGATACTAAAGGAAATTTAGCTACAACTAAAGTACCGAATGCAAGTGGTGCCGGTTCTATTACTACAACTTATGGTTATAATACTTACAATCAACTAATTTCTAAAAATGTTTCCGGTATTGGAACTACTAACTATGTACCTAGTACTTCAGCCGGTGATTATATTATTGCCACCACGCCACCAAGTGGAAAATTTAATACCACAACCTATGATGCTACTGGTAAAAAAGTAAAAGTGGTAGATGCAGGCGGTACTGTTAATTATAACTATAATGCTACTGATGATATTTTGGAAGTGTTAAACGGAACGAATAAAGTTGCTGAATGCACGTATGATATTTATGGTCGACAAACCGGACTGAAAGATAAGGATATAAATACTGCGGTTACTAACCAATATGAATATGACGGGTGGGGCAATCTTATTTTACAAATAGATGCAAAAAATAATAAAACTGAACAAACTTTTGATAATTGGGGGAGATTAATAACCCAAAAATTAACAGATGGCAGCAATGCAAGCGTTACGACAACAACCAATACTTATAAGACATCTTCTCCCGGCTTAAACCAAATAAATACGGTTACCGGATTTAATGGAATTACAGAAACCTATGGATATGATGCCTTAAACAGACCCAATTCAATTAATAAAAATTTTGAAGGAACAAACTATCTGACATCTTATATATATGATAATGATGACAGAATCACAAAAATAACATTTCCATCCGGTTTTGCGGCAAACTACACCTATAATGCTGATGGCTTTTTAACTACTGTAAAAAATACAGACAATACAAAAACGTTATATTCTGCAACTGGAATTAATGCATACAATCAGGTTACTAATTTTAAATTAGGCAATAATGCTGTTTCTGCACATACCTATAACGATTATGGAATGCCAACGGATTATATTACCTCAGGTATTCAAAACCTGCATGTGGAATATAGTAATCTCGCTACAGGCAATATGACCTTGCGAAAAGATGTACTAAAAAATTTGACTGAAAATTTCGTGTATGACAATCCTACAGACAGATTATTATCTATGCAATTAGGCACGAATGCAGTAAAAAGTACAACTTATGATGGAACCGGAAATATTATATCTAAAACGGATGCGGGTAGCGAATATATTTACGGCGATCCTAATCATATTCATGCTGTAACTAAAATTAAAAGCAAAGTCTATAATGGACCGACATTAACAGACCCTCAAACAGAACCTTGCGATATCAGCACAGAAGCACAGGATATAACCTATACCGCATTCAATCAGCCAAATGTTCTAACAGAAGGTACAGGTACCCTGTTAGTAAAACAATTAACCTATTCTTATGCTGCTAATCACCAACGTATAAAAAGTGTTTATAAAGAAAACGGCACTGTAAAAACATCGCGTTATTACTTTGGAAATTACGAGAAAGACATAACCAATGGCGTTACGAATGAAATCCATTATATACCCACCGGAGTTGGTTTAGGTTGTATCATGGTAAAAAGTGGCGGTGTCGAGAATTTCTATTATCCCTACAAGGATCATCAGGGTTCAATATTAAAAGTAGTAAACGAAGCTGGCACGACGACTATAGCAGAACAAAGTTTTGATGCATGGGGCAGACCGCGAAACCCGGCAAATTGGACATATACCAGTATCCCAACTACCAACCCTGCATGGTTATACCGTGGCTATACAGGGCATGAAATGCTGTCTAAATTTGCATTGATTAATATGAACGGACGCATGTATGATTATATAAATGGCAGAATGTTAAGTCCGGATAATTTGGTACATGATGACAAAGGCACGCAAGGCTTAAACAGATATAGCTATGTATTTAATAATCCGCTGAAATATACTGACCCAACCGGTGAGGATCCTCCGTATGATTGTCCGGATTGGGATGATGCCCCTAACGATGATAGGGATAGAGACGATAGAAGTTATGATGAACAATTAAGTGAATATTGGCAAGATAGATTCGAAGAAGCACGAACATATGAAGAAGTAGATGAAGAGCGATACCAATACGATTTTGAACGTAATGATTATAACGAAGAATATGATTATGATTATATTTTAGAAAATGGTGGCGATGATGAAGTAAGAGATAATAGAGATTACGCTAATCCAATTGAACCAAAATGGTACAGACCAGCACTCTTAACAGGAACTATTGAGGTTGATGTACCTAAAGAATATTTAAATCAGATAGCTGTTATTCCAGAAAGTGCCGATAATAATTCCAATGCGATTATTTTAAAAAATAATGGTAAATATGAAGGCGATGGAGTATATTTTAAAAATGAGGAAGATAAATGGTATAAAGTACAAGGTGGCGATAAAATTAAAATAACTCTTAGTAGCGATAAAACACAGTTTATTATCTCAATAGACAAAGGGTTTGCAACGACAAGAATGCCAATAGGAGGAGAAATGATGATTTTTCATGAAGGTCCACCAATAATTGCAGATGAAACCGGATACCATAGTGGACAGCATCCCAAATCTAACAATCCTTTTTAAAATGAAAATAATTATATCCTCAATAATAGTTGCTTTAATTTTATTTGTTTTTCAACCTGTTCTATTAGATGGGTATTGTATTATTTACCCTCACATTGGAACTAAGTTTTTAACAAAAGAGTTCAGTATGGCTAAATTTAAAAATATAAAAGAGGGTTATACAAAATATGACGTAGAAAATAGATTAGGCATTACCAATGACATCAGAAAAAGAAAGAATTGCTATGTATGTAATAGACAATCTAAGATACCTGACAATACAAATTTTTGTGCATATTACAGTAAGCAGAATTCATGGCTATGGGGAACTATAGCTTTTGAGGTATTTGTTATATTTTATGATGAAAATTTTGTTGTTATAGAAAAACAACAATGCTGGTATTTTGATTAAACTAATAAATACTACTATACCATGAGAAAGAAAATTTTATTTATACTACTTTTTATATTTACCGGAACAGCTTTGTTAATATTCATACTTCCGTCAGGATTATATTTTGAAGCCTATCCTCATATATCCACATGTTATGCGTCATCTAAATTTTCTGAAAATAAGTTTGTGAAAATAAAAAGTGGCGATAATATTCATGAAGTAGAAAAAAACATTGGAAGACCATTTGAATTGATGATTGTTAAAAATACAGATGCATTCGGTATGCCGTATATTAATAAAAAAATACCTAATACCGCTAAATACATTGCCTACTACTCCCATGGAAAAGAATTTGGACATTTTGACTGGGAATGTTTCATGATAGTTTATGATGCTGATTCTAATGTAGTCTGTAAACGAAATGGTTGGGTAGATGGAGATTAATTAATTTTAACAATATTTAATATGAAAAAAATAATAAAAATAATTGCATTGATATTTGCACTTCTTCTGGGTCAAAATACTTATGCACAAAGCCACATACGTAGCTATACGTACACCTATGATGGCATGGGTAACCGCATAAGCAGAACGTATGCTTTGCTAACCTGCCCATCGTGCAGAACAGCTAATCAGGACAGTACAAAAGTAGCAGATTCGTTGTTTGCTGTAGCACAAACAACAGCTATCCAGCTACCACAGACACCTACAGAAAAAGTAAATTTTGATGGCAGCTTGGAACTAAAAAATATCTATCCAAACCCTACACAGGGTAATTTTGTGGTGCAGTTTACGGATATCGTTACAAATGCTACGGTGCAGGTTTTTGATATGCAAGGCAATAAAATGGATGAACAAATACTAAGTGGCAGAGAATGGCAATTAGATATTTCCTTATTTCCATCCGGAACGTATATTTTAGTCATCTACACCAACCAGCAAAAAAAATTCTCTAAACAAATAGTCAAAATTTAGGTAGTATATTATAAAAGATAAAATAAAAAATCTGAGTTCAGGTTAAGAAAAATTAGATGAAAAATCAACTGTTTTAATCCTGAAGACAGATAAAAAAAAAGCAAAGGCAGTACATTGCGTACTGCCTTTGCCAAAGTAGCATGAAATGAGAAAGAGTTGTTTTTCTATAGGTCTATGCTTAATGTCTGATAAGATTCGCCGTGTTGTGTGATATCTAAGCCCAGTTCTTCTTCTTCTGCTGACACACGCATCGGCTGTATTTTGTTGGTAATAAAATATAAAATATAAGAACCTGCAAAGGCAAATATGGCAACACCAATCAATGCTAAAATATGCACCGTAAAGGTGTGAAATACTCCATACATCAAGCCCCAATCTGCAGTTTTCAATCCTGTTCCGTAATCGGCAGCTAATACGCCTGTGAAAAACATACCCATGATACCGCCCACACCATGACAAGGAAAGACATCAAGGGTATCATCTAAGGTGGATTTATTTTTATAGTGTACCGCAAAATTACTCACTAAAGCAGAAAGTGCCCCCACGGCAATACTCTCTCCTACATTGACAAATCCGCAAGCGGGCGTAATGGCTACCAAACCCACCACAGCCCCTATACAAGCCCCTATGGAAGATACTTTGTAACCGCGCAAGGCATCAACAAAAACCCACATCAGCATGGCTGCGGCAGCGGCAGTATTAGTAGTGGCAATGGCATTCGCCGATTTGGCATTACAGCCCAATCCTGAGCCGCCATTAAAACCAAACCAACCAAACCACAGCAATCCTGCTCCGATAATGACATACGGAATATTGGAATATTCATGTGTGCGCTCACTCGCTGTACGCGGACCCATAAAAATTGCGCCAGCCAAGGCGGCCAAGCCTGCACTCATGTGTACCACAGTACCTCCTGCAAAATCCAGTACGCCTTTCTTAAACAAAAAGCCATCGGGATGCCAGGTCATATGGCAGAGTGGAGCATAGATAAAGATGAAAAACAATACAATAAAAATCAAATAACTGGAAAATTTAACCCGCTGTGCAAAAGATCCGGTTATTAATGCAGGCGTGATGATAGCAAATTTCAGCTGAAACATAGCATACACGACAAATGGAATGGTAGATGAAAAGGTATCATTGGGTGTTAAACCTACCCCTTTAAACATGCCATAAGTAAAAGGGTTGCCGATAATACCACCCACATCTTCGCCAAAACACAAGCTAAAACCAAAAACTACCCACAGTACACTTACCAGACCCAGGGCAATAAAGCTCTGGAATACGGTAGAGATGATGTTTTTTCGATTTGCCAATCCGCCATAGAAGAAACCCAGAGCCGGTGTCATAATCATCACCAAGGCAGTAGATACCAACATCCAGGCCGTATCACCTGTGTCTATTTTTCCCGCTGAGTTTCCTGTTAAGGTTTGTCCGGGATTAAAAAATCCTGCTATTACAACAATAAGTAATAAGATAAATGGGATAATGTAATTTTTTCTGACTGCCATAATTCAATAATTTTAGAAGTAATTAAACAATAACACTAAGTAAGAAATAAATTTTTGAATTATTTTGGTAGAAAACTACAAATAACTATTAATTAACGAAAAATAAATCACATTTTATTTTTCATTAATACATAACTGTAAATCAAAAAACACTTACCTGTTGATTAACAACAAATTAGATTTTTCTAATAAAAAACGATACAGAAAATGATTTAGTAACCTAAGGTGTTCAGCATGGAGGAAGCTTGCTGGGCATCAGCAAAGACCTCGTAGGTTAGTTTGCCGTTTTCATCTTTATCTACTATGAGTTGCTTGGGTGCGGGTATCAGGCAGTGTTTAGTACCGCCATAGCCACTAAGTGAATCCTGATAAGCTCCGGTATGGAAGAAACCCAGATATTGTTTTTCATCGCTGATAATCTTAGGCATATAGACCTGGTTGATATCTACTTCCGAGTTGTAATAATCGCTCACATCACAACTTAAGCCTCCTATAATGGCTCGCTGGTACGGCATATTCCAGTTATTGATAGGCAATAAGATAAATCGCTGATTCATTCCCCAAATATCGGGTACAGTTGTCATTAATGAGCCGTTAATCATATACCAAAGCTCACTGTCATTTTGTTTCTTTTGCCCGATCACTTCAAAAATAGTGCAACCGCTCTCCCCTACCGTAAAATTGCCAAACTCAGTGAAAATATTCGGATGATCAATTTCGGCTTCATCGCAAAATGATTTGATTTTCTTTACGATTTCTTCTATCAAATAGGCATAATCATATTTTGAACCTAAAGAATAGCGAATGGGCATACCGCCACCAATATTGATATTATTGATATCGGGGGCTACTTGCTTCAAGTCGACATACATGTTGAGGCATTTATTCAGTTCGCTCCAGTAGTAAGCAGAATCTTTTATACCCGAATCAATAAAGAAGTGTAACATCTTTAAGTTGATATTGTGACGAGGTTTTATTTTCTCTACATAAAAAGGAATCACATCTCTCTGACGAATACCCAAGCGGGAAGTATAAAATTGATATTTAGGTTCTTCTTCTGCGGCAAGGCGCATACCCAAATTCAGCTCGCCTTCAAAATCCTGAAATCCTTCAAACTCATCCATGTTATCCAATACCGGGATAACATTCTGGAAGCCGTCTCGAATAAGTCCGAGTATATTTTCAATATATTCTTTAGGTTTAAACCCGTTACAAATTATACGAATTTTCTTATCTATTTTATTTTTTGCATAAAGCGAGCGAATTAAATCTATATCATAAGCAGAGGATGTTTCGATTTGGGCATTGTTTTTCAGTACTTCATTAAGAGTATGATAAAAATGATTGCTTTTTGTGCAATAACAGTAATAGTAATGTCCGTTATAGCCTACACTTTCAAAAGCTTCCTGAAACCAGCGTCGTGCCTTGTTGATATTATCGCCAATTTTTGGCAAGTAGGTAATTTTTAAAGGCGTGCCATGTTCTTTAATGACTTTTTTCAAATTGATTTTGTGAAAACGCAACCAGTTATTTTCCAAATCAAAGCCATCTTGAGGAAAATAGTATGTTTGTTCAATAAGGTCAATATAACGGTCTCTCATTTCAAAATAATGTAAGTTGTTTTAAATTATGCAAACTGCAAAATTAAACATTAATTGGCTTTTTATGCTAACTATTTTATAGCATAAATTGCCGGAATTTATCTAATGGTGAAATAATTCCACATTGAATAAGAAGCAGTGAAATAGTAATATCTTTGCAGCATGAGTGCCATTAAAGACAAGATTATCCAAGAAGTCGTTCAGGCTTTTCCGACTATATTTAATTCTGAAATAACGGAATCGCAGATTACGCTCAACGATACGCCCAAAGAATTTGTGGGAGATGTAACATTGGTGGTCTTTCCTTTATTAAAATGGACAAAAAAGAAACCGGAAGAATCAGCGGAATTAATTGGACAGCATTTACAAAAGATGTTGTCGGAAATTGCTTCTTACAATATTATCAAAGGTTTTCTCAATCTCGAATTCAGTGATGCTTTCTGGACACAAGCAGTAGATCATATTCAGCCTAAATCAGATAAAATACATACAGAAACCATACTCGTAGAGTATTCTTCTCCCAACACAAACAAACCTATCCACTTAGGTCATGTGCGAAACAATGTATTGGGTTATGCCTTAGCCGGAATTTATAAAGCCAATAATTATCCGGTGATCAAATGTAATCTGATTAACGACAGAGGTATTCATATTTGCAAAAGTATGTTAGCGTGGCAAAAATGGGGAAATGGAGAAACACCCGAATCAACCGGCATGAAAGGCGATCATTTAGTAGGAAAATACTATGTGGAGTTTGACAAAGCCAACAAGGTGCAAGTAGAAGAAATGCGCACTTTATTTTCTGTCAGTACAGATAAAAAAGAGTTGACAGCAACTACTAAAAATCTGAAAAAAATCGACGACTTACTTGCAAAGCTAAACAGTGAATCTGATCAGGAAAAGAAAAAAGAAATAGAGAAAGCATTAGATGAAGTATTTAAAGTAAGTACTCCGCTTTATACCGAAGCTCAGGATATGTTGCTCAAATGGGAAAATAGTGATGAACAAACCGTAGAATTATGGAAAATGATGAATGGTTGGGTATATGACGGATTTGACATTACTTATAAAAACCTTGGAGTAGATTTTGATAAATTTTATTACGAATCCAATACCTATTTGTTAGGCAAGGATATTATTGAAGAAGGATTGGAAAAAGGTGTGTTTTATAAAAAAGAAGACGGCAGTGTATGGATAGATTTAACGGCAGATGGACTGGACAACAAGCTTGTTTTGAGGGCTGATGGCACATCGGTTTACATTACACAGGACATGGGTACGGCTGATTTGAAATACCAGGATTTTCACATGAACACCTCTATATACGTGGTGGGCAATGAACAGGATTATCATTTCAAAGTATTGAAATTGATTATGCAAAAACTGGGCAGACCTTATGCAAACGGTATTCACCATTTTTCTTATGGCATGGTGGATTTGCCGAGCGGCAAGATGAAATCGAGAGAGGGAACTGTGGTAGATGCGGATGATTTGATGCAGGATATGGTAGCACTTGCCGAACAAAAAACAAAAGAACACAGCAATCTTGCAGATTTTAGTGAAGAAGAAAAACAACAACTCTATCGCACGATAGGCATGGGAGCTTTAAAATTTTTCTTATTGCGCGTAGATCCTAAAAAACGCATCTTGTTCAATCCTGAAGAAAGTATAGACATGTACGGCTATACAGGTCCGTTTATACAATACAGCTATGCCCGAACGAAGAGTATTTTGCGAAAAGCGGAAAGCATTGAAAATAGTCAAAATTCAGTTGATTTTTCTGCCTATACATTACATCCATCCGAGAAAGACATCATTACCAAGCTTTACAATTACACGGATATTTTAGAAGAAAGTTGCACGGATATGAATCCGGCGGTATTGGTTGATTATGTGTATGAGCTTGCCAAGACATTCAACAAATTTTATAACGACTGCCCGATATTAAAAGCGGATACGGACACACAGCGAAACTTCCGTTTGCTGCTTGCGGAAAAAACAGCAACAATCATCAAGCACGGATTTAATACCGTAGGCATAGACGTGCCGGAGAGGATGTAGGTGGGTGTGTGAGCTTGCTTATCACTCAAAATATTTCAATGCCAGTTCGTAGCTTTTCAGCCCAAAGCCTACAATAACACCTCTGGAAACGGGAGATATAAAGGAATGATGCCTGAAAGGCTCGCGTGAAAATGTATTGCTGATATGTACCTCCACTACTTGTGTTTTAATTGCCCGAATCGCATCAGCTATCGCAATGGAAGTATGGGTGTAGCCGGCAGCATTTAAGATAATGCCATCATATGTAAAACCTGTTTCATGCAGTTTGGAAATTAAATCACCTTCCACATTACTTTGAAAATATTCAATTTCCAAGTTTGTATATTTCTGACGCATTTCCTTCAGGAAGTTTTCAAATGTCTCAGAACCGTAAACAGATGGTTCGCGCATGCCCAATAAATTCAAGTTAGGACCATTGATGATCATTATTTTCTTCATTGCTTAAAGATAGATAATTTTTTCAGATAGTAGGGAGTAGTAAGTAGGGAGTAGTAAGTAGGGAGTAGTAAGTAGTAAGTAGTAAGTAGTAAGTAGTGGGTAGTGAGATTTTTAGAATCAAGAGTCAAGAATCAAGATATAGTGTTGGGTAGTGAGTAGTAAGTAGTAAGTAGTGAGATTTTTAGAATCGAGAGTCAAGAATCAAGATATAGTGTTGGCTAGTGAGTAGTAAGTAATGGGATTTAGATTCAATAATATATATAAACCCAATAACCAATAACCAATAACCAATAACCAATAACCAATAACTAATAACTAATAACTAATAACCAATAACTAATAACCAATAACCAATAACTAATAACCAATAACTAATAACCAATAACCAATAACTAATCACCAATGACCAATGCCTAATGACCAATAA
>CAYVGM010000071.1:3746-11141 GCA_964451125.1 uncultured Chitinophagales bacterium | reverse complement strand
GAGCATATGCACAAAGCACTTAAGCATTTGGAAGAAGAACTCCGCCACGTGCGTGCGGGCAAGGCCAGCCCTGAAATGCTCGAGGGCATTCATGTAGAATATTACGGCGTGCCGACTGCACTTAATCAGGTAGCCAGTATCAAAGTAATGGATTCTCGCACACTGATGATTGCTCCTTTTGAACGTCGTATTATCGGCGATATCGAACGGGCTATCTTTCAAGGAAATATTGGCGTAACACCTCAAAATGACGGCGAAAACATCCGTATCACGTTACCTATCATGACAGAAGAAAGACGTAAAGAGTTGGTAAAACAATCTAAAAATCATGGAGAACATACCAAAATTGCCGTTCGTGCTGCCCGCAAAGATTCAATGGAGATGGTAAAATCCATGCAAAAAGACGGACTTAGTGAAGACTTGGTAAAAAATACAGAACAAGATATTCAGCATCTCACTGATGAGCATATTGCCAAAGTAGACAAAATGCTCCAACTCAAAGAAGAAGAGATTATGCATATATAGTTCTAAGTCGTTAGAATTTACTTTTATTTCTCTACTTCATCTAAAATCAATGTGCCATTGCCAAGGTAATAATGCTGACTTTGCAATCAGCGGATTGTAACAATGTTTGTGCACACGCTTCAAGTGTAGCCCCGGTTGTCAGCACATCATCTATCAATAAAATATGCTTTCCTTTTAATTGATCAGGCTTCAGTACCTTAAAAGCATGTTCTACATTTTCCCATCGTTCTATTCTGCTTTTTTTAGTCTGTGTATCGGTATTTATCTTGCGTAGCAAAAGCTTACTGGCAACCGGAATTTTTAGTACTTCACTCATGCCGTCAGCCAACAATTTGCTTTGATTATATCCGCGGATATGCTCTTTGCGAGGATGAAGTGGCACCGGAATAATTAAGTCAATCGGAGCGTATAAAGAATCTTGCTGTAGGCGTTCGCCCATCACTCTGCCCATATATTCACCCAATGCCTTATACTCGCCATATTTGATATGATGCAAAATATGCTGTACCGATTCATGCTTGGAGAAGAATAAAATAGCAGCAGCAAATTCAATATTCACTCTGCCGTAAAACAATTCCTCAGCTGGATTGTCTTTTAATTTCTCAAAGTTGGTATAAGGCAAGTCGAACAAACATTTTAAGCAGACATAAGCTTCATTTTTTACCAGAGGAGTATTGCATCCTGCACAATTTTTAGGATAAAACAGCCTGAAAAAATCAAGGGCAATATGTAGAGTCGTCGGTAGCATTTTAAAACAAATTCCGGTAAAATTCTTCAATGGTCTTTATCCTGCTGATACTTAAATTCGTACTGTTTGTTTTCTGGTTGAATTTTGAAATGTAAATTTTAGAATAGCCCATTTTGTCGGCTTCAGACACACGTTGCTCTACTTTGTTTACGGCACGCACTTCACCACTCAAGCCCACTTCGCCACTGAAACAACTTTTAATACTGAGTGCTGTATCCTCATAAGAAGATAGCAGGGCTGCTACTACTGCCAGATCTACAGCAGGGTCTTCTACTTTTATACCTCCTGCAATATTGAGAAATACGTCGTTTGCTCCAAAACGAAAACCACATCGCTTGTCCAGTACTGCCAGTAACATATTTAATCTGCGCAAATCATAGCCTGTTGCACTGCGTTGCGGTGTGCCATAAACGGCAGGACTCACTAAAGCTTGTACTTCAATCAGTAATGCACGCATACCTTCCATCGTAACGGCTATAGCTACTCCGCTAACGGGTTCATCGCGTTGGGTAATCAGTAACTCGGATGGATTGCTTACGGCTCGCATACCATCGGCTCGCATTTCATAAATACCAATTTCTGATGCAGATCCAAAACGGTTTTTTATGGTGCGCAAAATGCGGTAATTATAATTGCGATCGCCCTCAAATTGCAATACCGTATCTACTATATGTTCCAATACTTTTGGCCCTGCAATAACGCCTTCTTTTGTGATATGACCCACAATGAAAACCGGCAGATGGTTGCGCTTGGCATATTGCTGCAGGATATGTGTTGTTTCCCTGATTTGGGATACACTTCCGGCTGCAGAATCAATTAATGATGTTTCCAATGTTTGAACGGAATCAATAATTAATAATTGAGGTGCAGTTTGTTCAATATGCTGCACAATATTTTCAACATTAGTTTCCGCCAGTACATAGACTTCTTTATTATGGGTTTTAATGCGTTCAGCACGCATTTTTATCTGGTGTTCGCTTTCCTCACCTGAAACATAAAGTGTTTTTAACCCTGTAGTTTGCAAAACTACTTGTAACAACAAGGTGGACTTCCCAATGCCCGGTTCCCCACCAATCAGGATTAAAGAACCCGGTACGATACCGCCACCCAATACGCGGTTAAGCTCATCATCGGAGGTTATAATTCGGGGTCTGTTTTCTGCCACTACCTGATCTAACAGTTGGGGTTTGTTTTTTAATAAAGGTGATGTTGCATTAGCTTTAGGCTTCACTTCCACAATTTCTTCTGCAAAAGAATTCCATGCACCGCAGTTATTGCATTTCCCCATCCACTTAGGCGAAGCTATACCACACGACTGACATATATATGTTGTCTTTACTTTAGACATGCAGTAAAGATAGCAAGATGATTTTATTTGCTGAAATTAAGTACGCAATTATAAAAACAGACTATTTTTATTTTGGAGTTAAACTTGATTTATCTGCCGGCATATAATCCAGATATTTGCCATTGCCTAATTTTATTTTTCCTTTATTTGGTCCTGCAGGGATAACTTCTCCAATGGGCACCATATCTTCCGGATTATAGCCGTATGTTTCCCAATCAGTTTTCCAATGGAAAACGTTCACAAATTTAGGTTGATTGCTGGTTTTGGCAGCAGCCGGCTCCATATCAGGTTTCAAAAATGCAGGACCCGGTGCTTGTGGAAATCTGCCTTCACCATAATTTGTTTTTGGTTTTGCAATAAGTTGATAATCAATGGTGCCACTATGTGTACCTCCATTCAACTCTACCAAATCAAAACCTGTTGCAGATTTGTTTTTTACAGTGATTCCATTAAAATAATCCATATCTACGGGAGTACAAAATATGCGCAACGGATGTTCATCATTCACGAAAATTATTTCAGCTAAAATGGGATCAATGGTAACATGTGCTTTCCCGTTTACTAATTGAACAGTTCCATAGTCTTGATACCAATACTCTGGAGATTCAGGTGCGGTTAAAGTTACACGTCCATGATTAGGTGTCGGTACAATTTCACTGACAGTTCCGGTACCTACGATCTTTCTTAGTGTGGCACCTGAATTTATAGTACCTCCCACATAAGCGTATGCCTGGGAAGTACCTGCATAGTCTAACCCTTCAAAATAGCCACCCATTCTAATGCCTGCACTTGAGAATGCAATACCTTCTACACCTATCCCGTCCTGATTTTGGCTATTGGCTATTCCTTGTACACCTACTGTAAAGCCGGGATTTCCGGCAGTAGTTCCACGCTCATTCCAACCTCTTAATGCTATCTGAGTACCTCCAAGTGATGCATTGGTAACATTTAATTGATTGTATGATGCGGAAGGATTATAAGTAGGCGAACCGTTTTGTACATAATTGTAATTTGCCATCCACACATTAGAAAAATTAATGTTTGCAGCAACAGTTGCAGCACCTGTAGATTGTGCAAATGCACTCGCATAGCCTGCAGCAGGGTTACTGGCATAAACACCCGCACCGGAAATATTTTGTAACGGTGTTCCAAATGAGAAATTTGTTTCGTAACCCAAATATCCGCCCACACTACTGCTATGTCCATATATGGCATCTGCGGTGCCGCTGCTGACTTCCAGTTTGGTGGTTGGTGTAGTTATTCCAATTCCAAGTCTTTGAGCATTCGTCATTCTAAAGGCTTCCGTATTATTCGTTTTAAATACTACATCAACATTGTCTGTTGAACCCATGAAATTTGTTGCAGGTGATGTTAATGCATTACCGAGTAAATTCCAGTCATTCACATTATTTGCTTGCAATCTTATCCAGCTTCCGCTAAACCAGTAATAAAAACCTGGAATTACATTATTAGGCGCAGTCCCTGCTGTTGCCAAGTTAAATACTAATAATCCATTTGTTGGTGCTGTTACCGGACTGGCTACTATAATAGATGTCAAGTTAACCCGAGGAATTAAAAGCCCTCTGTTGGCATCTGTAATATCCAGTTTGGCACTGGCATCCGGTGCACTTGTTCCAATACCAATATTTTGTCCAACTGCGATTAAAGTATTTGCAAATAGTATAAAGCATATTAATTTTTTCATGTTTATTGATTTATTGTTTTATAATTTTTTCAGTCCAGCGAGTATCGTTGTAATTTATGGAAAGTAAATAGATTCCCTTAGCCAAATTGAGGTTTTCTAAATATATAGTTGCTGATTTATTTGATATAGTGTTCGTCTGGTTGTACAAAGATTGACCAAGTAATGAATAGAGATTAATGCTTACTGACCCAATCATATTATTTAGTGCGAGTCGAACTATGTTATCTTCAATAGGGTTGGCTAAGATGGTAAATGAAGGTGTATTGTCATCAGCTATTATTTTTGCAGATTGTACATTTGAATAAGTGAATGTTTGATCCATATCCACCATCTTTAATCTATAGTAGTACAATCTGTTACGTTCGACATCTTTATCATCTATAGTATATACTAAATTTTGGTTGCTGTTGCCTGCGGCTGCCACCGTATTTATTTTGTAATATTGTATGCCATCCGTACTTCTTTCAATTTCGAAGTGTGAAGTATTGCTTTCGGAAGCTGTTTCCCAGTTTAGCCTAATAAGTTCGTTGTTGTACGGTCTTGCACTAAAATTTAATAATTCTAAAGGCAAGACAATGTCAGCACCGGCTACACCAAATTCTGAGAAACCGCTGAAGCCACCTCTCTGCAATCCGGTTGTAGTTGCACCGCATTGGTCTGGTGTTCCGGAAATTGCATTGTCTTTTGTAATAAACCAAACGGATTTGGCAGGAAAATTATGATCCTGAGGCCATACATTCATGGTATAAGTACCTGTATTTGCCCCTAACTGATTAAATACCCACTCTCCATGATCTGTGCCTCCAAAATAATCTATGATATAATTTGTACATTCAATGGGTGTTCCGGGAATTGTATTGTCGCTGCCGGTTTCAAAATATGCAGTAATTACATCATAGCTGTTAGCTGCAATATCGCACCTGATGAGTTGAACACCGCGTTGCGCAGTTAAACCAGCAGGTTCTAAACCAACAACGAAATGATAGTTTCCACCGGCAGGGTTGATAGCTCTTCTTAGTTTCCCTTGTACATAGCCAACATCTAAGGGTGACATATTCCCATTTAGTGAAATTGTATTATTAGGCATTACCGTAGCTAATGAAGTATTCGTATTCATGATGCCGAAAATGGCAGGATAGGAAGAACCATTTGCAGGAAGCAAAACAGGAGGAGGGGCGGAGGTAATAATTCGATTATCTGGGGTAGTGGGCAAGGGCTTAAAGTTTACTGCATTCCGCACATCACAAACATATCCATTGCCGGAAAGATAAACCTGACCCACATCATTTGCTAATTCTAAATTATAAAATGATCCATCATCAACACCAATTGAAGATTGCCCGCCTCTCACTGCATAACTGTTAGAGCCATATATGGTTTGTGCTTGGCTGCTATTTACCAGTCTGTTATAAAGACGAAATGTGCCTGTGCCTCTTTGCTGAAACAAATTAGTACCGTAAATATTACCTTCAACTTCGATAAATCCATAGTTTTCCAAACGAGAAGCAGCAGAACCTGCCATGTGGAAATCGCCTAAAACATACATGTTTGCACCTGACTGAACATGTAATAATGTTCCATTATTATATAGTTCATTATTGTGCTGAGCAAGTATATATTGAACTAAAAAGCAGAAATAAAGTGTAAATGATTTTTTCAAATAAGTATGGTTTTAGTAAAGATAAATAAATTACTTGAAAATGTCAAGGCTTAAGGTGCTATTTGTTAAATGTCGTTTTACCTTATCCTATACCATGTATTTCCGTCTGATTGTAATGTAATACTTCCATTTGCCGGAATGGTATTTGCCAATGCACCTGTGAAATCTCGATAGTTTATACTAAACGTTTTTGCAGTAGTTACATTTTGGTTTACTACCACATATTCTCTTCGTGCGCAGGTATTGGCTGCCGGAAGATTTAAGGTTACAGCACCAGCTGCTACTGCAGAAGTTATTATGATAGTATGGTCATCAATGGTTAAGTTGGAAGTTGTTGCTACGGTAATTGTTCTGATTGCCATACCTAAAGAGCCACTGTCATCCAGTCGATTAACAGGCATTGGCGTACCTATACCAATACGTTGTGTTTGTGTAGCACCATTCTGACCATTGATACTTCCTAAGACCATAGAATTATTTGTCATGACGAAAGCATTTGTTCCTATAGCTGCTGCATTGGACATACTATTTCCATTCATGTTTGCATTATTACCAATAATTAAATTATCAGAACCTGTTGAATTTGTAGTTGCAGAATAATTCCCTATAAATAAATTATTTGTGGTATTACCAGAGTATCTTCCAGAGTTTGCTCCAATAAAAATATTTTCAGACCCATTATTAGAATAGCCGGCACTATCACCAATAGCAATATTTAAAGAGTCTGCATCAGAAGTATTTAATGTATAACTACCTATAGCAATATTTTTTTTACCTGTGGCATTTAATTGTAAAGCATAAGCACCAACCGATACGTTATCGAATCCTCTTTTATTTTGAGAGGATGCTTCCGCACCTACTGCAACATTACGAATACCTGAGGTGTCGTTTAATAATGCACTAGCACCTACAGCTACATTAAAATCTCCATTTTTGTGTAAATTCATAGCTCCTGCACCTAATGCAACATTATTTGCGCCAATTGTATTATCACGTAATGCTTCAAATCCTAATGCTGTATTATAATTTGCTGTAGTGTTATTTTGCCCTGCAAATTTTCCAATAAATGTATGACCTGTTCCGGTAGTGTTATTAAACCCTGCTTGGTCGCCTACTAATGTAACATTTCCAGATGTATTTTTGCTTCCTGCTGATGAGCCAATAATAACATTTCCACTTGTCGTATTTTTACGACCGGCATAATTTCCTATAATTGTACTCCATGAGGCAAGAGAGGAATCTGCTGCATGAGAGCCAATAGCAATACCGTATGTTCCTAATGTTCCTAACATTGCCGCCTGATTACCAATTACTACTGCTTCGGTAAATGTTTTATTATAAGCAGCAGAATCACCTATGACCACATTCATATCTCCGTTTACATTCAATTTTAAAGCATTATCACCGAT
>CAYVGM010000071.1:0-3646 GCA_964451125.1 uncultured Chitinophagales bacterium | reverse complement strand
CCTGCCATTAAATTTTGGACACCATAATGAATGCCGCTTCCGGAATTTCTAATATCATTTACAATACCAAATTGATTGCCTGTTCCAATATCTTGTAATAAGTTATAAAAACCATAATGTAAACCGGTTCCGTTGCCTGATAATTGATGGTACAAACCGTAATACGTTCCATTACCATTATTCAATTCTGTGTATGTACCATATTTTGTACCGTCGCTATTCCCACTTAACCAATTTTGCTGACCATAATGAGTATTTCCACCTGTATTGGTGATATAATTTCGTTCTCCAATTTGCTCACCGGTGCCTGTACCGCTTAATAAGTTGTAGTTACTAATATGCGTATTTGTCCCACTACCTGATAAATCTGTATTTACACCATAATGAATGGCATTTCCTGAATTAGTAATGCCTACATAATGTCCCATTTGTGTTCCTGATCCGGTTCCGGGCAATCTAATATCGGTACCGTAATGAACACCACCACCTGTATTTTGAACATCAATTCTTACACCTGTTTGAGTAGTATTTGAAACACCTTGTAACCAAGATTGAAAACCAGTAGCTTGCATTGTTCCATCATTCGTAATATCATTTCTGTTTCCCCAAATTTCGTTCGTGCCATTTCCGCTTATTGAAGAATAGTATCCCATCTTTTGACCTGAACCTGCGGCACTTATTAAAGTATATGCTCCAATTTTATTGGCATTTGATCCATTAGATTGCATATCTGTATGCATACCAATTAAATTGGAACCATCAGCTCCATTTGGAAATGAATTAAATACTGCATTTTTATATACGCCATTTGATGTAGAAGACATTAAATTATAAGTGCCATAATTAGTACCGGTTCCTGCGCCTGAGAGATTATTATACGTACCGTAATGTACTCCGGTGCCGGCACCACTGAGTACATTTCTTGAGCCATAATGTGTGTTGTTTCCGGAATTTGTAATAACTACATCGCTACCATAAGCGATACCTGTACCGGCACCAGAAATATTAATACTGGATCCATATTGTGTACCTGCACCAGAAGATGTCATGTTCGTTAATGTACCATACATTAAAGTGCTGTTTGTACTTGCAATGCTATTTATAACACCATGATGTATACCTGTTCCGGAGCTGGTTATCGCATTCTGAACTCCTGCCTGTGTACTGTTACTATTGCTGCTTATTAATGTATTAACACCATATACAGCTGTGGCACCTGTACCGTTCATTATATTAACTACGCCTATCATTTCGCTCGAAGCAGTATCCGAATTCGTAAATTCAGAATAAACACCATATTGTCGCCATCCTTCGTTATCATTAAAATAATTATATAATCCTTGCTGACGATTTCCAGTAGTCTGTGAATTAAATAAATTACGTATTCCTGTTTCTTCGCCTTGTCCACTTGCCCATTCATTAACCATTCCTACCATTTCACCCTGACCTCCAGCATAGTTTTCATCTCTGACAAAATAGTTATTTACACCATGCATATTACCTGTGCCTCTTGCAGGTCCCCAGAACCAATTTCGTAAACCATATCTTCCGCCTGTGCTTGAATTATTAGTATTGTTAAATCTATTCTCATATCCAGTAAATGTACCGGTGCCATTATTTTGAAAATCGTTGGATACTGCATTTAATGCATTATTAGATGCTCCTGTAAAAGCATTTTGCAAACCAAACTGGTAGGTATTTGTTGTGGTAATATTGGTGCTAATATCCTGATAGATTGAACTTGCCGGTCCATTGGTTAGTGTTCCGTTTGATGTAATATTAATTGATTTATCTCGATTGCTGCTTAACAAATCTAATCTGTATGTTGCCGTATTTTTTCCAATAGCTACATTGCCTAAATGATACATAGAATCGCTGATATTATCCGGTGCTGTTGTAGTTCCTTGCTCATACCAGTCGTGGTCTTGTGGTGTAACTGTTGAAGCATTTTGCCAAGTTACCTTGCCTATACCATCAGTAACTAAAATCTGATTATTTGTACCTCGTGTGGTTGGAAAAATGTAATTATTAGTATAATCCATACCTACTGATAATTTTCCTCTGAAGAAACCGGCATAATCATTTGCTGTGTCTAATGCTGATGAGAAAACGCCAAAACCACTGCCGCCTGCCGAATTATAAATAGTATCATAAGTGCCATATTGAATTCCAGTTCCTGTAGCTTCTAGTAAATTCTTTGTACCAAAATGATTTCCATTTCCAATTCCGTAGATGCGATTTTGTGTACCAATTGCAGTAGTAGTTACAGCATTATTCATGTTAATACTATTCACTACAGCATACACGTTTGCTAAGTTGCTGTTAATACTATTACTAAAACCATATTTATCTAATGCATTTGTGCTGTTACTAAAATTAGAAATTCCATAATCTTGATAGGCTACCGAACCATTAGAACTTAAAGAAACACCATAATGTCTGTTTGTAACTGAAGATGAAGTATTTTCATGTGCAAAACCATATGTATTGGTGCCGAATGTGGTTCCAAGATTTGAGCTTATTTTTTGATAGGTACCGTATAAATTGCTGCCCGGATTGCCAGTAAGAGCTAAATCCATATAATGACCGTAATGTTTATCAGGCAATGTAGTAAAACCGGTTAAAGAGGTGTATTTTCCCATTACATAAGCATTTTCATTATTGACATTTACACTATCAAAAGAACCTATTCTGTATCCTCTGTAAGATACGCCATTTGAAAAACCGCTTATAACATTGTAAGAGCCATACTTATTGGTGTTGGTGCTACTGTTGTTATTTATAAAATTATAAGTACCATATTGACTACCTGTTCCATTTCCGGCAAGTTCGTTATAGGTGCCGTAATGTGCGCCACTTCCTAAATTTGCAATTATATTTTGGTTGCCATATTGTGTTCCTGTTCCATTGCCAAGTAAATTGGTAAACTTACCAATAGTTTTACCTGAACCAGAATTATATATAGAATCATAAGTACCGGTAGTTAAACCATCTCCGCTCTGTCTTGTATAATTATACAAACTGTGTACTTGATTAGATGATGTTGTTGAAATTTCATTTTCAATTACTTTCAAATTTAAATTTCCAAATCCTGTAAGAACATAATTTCTTAGCGCTTTATGTGTGCCATTATTTCCAACTCTAAAATAGTTTTCTATACCGGTAGCTGTATTTGTTTGCAAGACATTCATGTAATTATGAAATCCATATTGGATACCGGTACTACTATTATTCAATTGGTTTTGTATTCCAAATTTATTTCCACTTCCATTTGTATTTACCCAATTTCTGATTCCAGCGTGCTCTCCATTTCCAAAATTTGATACATTATTACTTATTCCATCAACCGCAATATCCAAAAAGCCACCTACTGTGTTTGAAATACCTTGTTGAGACACAGTAGAAGGGTTAGATGGTGCGCTGTTAATTGCTACAGCAATTGGCGAATCACCTGCTTCAATATCTAATGGAAAATTTGCTGTATTTTTGCCAATAGCAGTATTTCCCATATGAAACATACTGTCATTAATTGATGTTGGAGCAGATGTGGTGCCTTGTTTGTACCAATCATGATCGGAAGTGGCAGTGCCAAATACCATCAGATTTACCCAATTGGTGCCGTTCCAATAATAGAATCCTGCACCGT
>CAYVGM010000070.1:0-11163 GCA_964451125.1 uncultured Chitinophagales bacterium | reverse complement strand
AATGAATTTTTAGTGCTACTGTTTCCAATACCGATACCGCCTTTATTCCATAGCCATTTTTTTAAATCAAAACCTAATGGAGCAAGAATTGCATTAAATTGTGTGTATATTGCATCTTCAGGTCTTACACTAAGTCCACTGGCATTCATTTCAGGCAAACCTGCATTTGTACCGTCATCAATAGCGCTGCCGTGTGTATCGCCACTTATTACAATTACATTTTTAATATTATTTGTTCGGATAAAGTTCAGTATTTTATTTCTTTCAAAAGTATAGGCTCCAAAATAATCACTAAAACTATAAGACATCCTAAAGCCTGTACCTTGTTGTCCACCAATATTGAATGTAGTGTTTTGCAGCAAAAGCGGCAATTCTACCAATTTCTGAATATTCTGATTAAAAGGTACACCGGACACGATAAATTTCCAGTGAGCAGTAGAATTTTTTAGCCCATTTAAAAGCCAGTTTAACTGTGGTTGATTGAGTAGAGTATTCGTGGCATTATTACCGTTAAACGTCCACAGATTTAATGTTGCATTATAGTTTAAATTTTTCCAACCTCCCGTATTACAACTCCGAGTATCTATCATAAAAAATTCGCTGTTGCCAATTTTAAATGAATGATAGTAACCATCTGTATCATTTACCAATGGATAGCCGGGAAAATAGGTTTTATATGCTTGCAAACAATTTTGGCGCATAGTAGCAGTACGTGGAATTAAATCGAAATAATTTATCAGTTTCCCGTTCTCATATCTGATTTGTGCCGAACCGCCTTTATAATATTTAGAGTTGCCCCAGCTGTCATCATCATCTGGCATATATGCTAAAGGTACTTTCTTCAACATATCCTTACATACAGGTTCTTCATGTCGTTTTTGCCATGCCAATGTTACTGCATTAGGATCTGTTGGATAATCTAATCCATAATATCTTGGAATCTGATAGGACGGATAGGAAAAATCTCCTAAATGAATAAACAAATCAGGATTGTGGGTAGGCATAGCATCAAATACTTTCATATTTGCAGTTTCTTGACAAGAACCTGTAACAATTACAAGATGCTCTTCTGTGCCAATATTTGGAAAAGTTTTAAATCTACCCTTTATTGTTTGAATAGCATTGTTGATTCTGTATCGAAAATAATAAGTTGTAGATGGCAATAGGTTTGACAGCGTGATTATATCTATACTGTCTGTTGCTGTTTGTGTAGCACTAATTGCACTCTGAAAAGTTACAAAATTGGAGTCTGCAGAATACTCTAAGGTATAACTTGTTGCCAAGTTTGTACGAATGTATATTCGTGCACTGTTAGAAGTAACGCCACTAATCACAGGCCCGTGTGTAATAGTTTGTGCTACTGAATTTTGAATTACAAAAAAGGCTAAAGCTAATAACCCTTGACAATACTTTTTCATCCATAAAATTAAACAAAAGAAGTTATCAATTCATTTGAAAATGAGATTTTTTTCAAGTTAAAATCTTGCATCTCAGAAGTAATCTATATGCAGAGTTGTATTCCGATTTTAATGGCTGGAAAAAATTAATGGATTACACTAACCGTGTTGTGGTTAATTTACAATATGCTACAAAAGACGGAATGCCTGCTTGGTTACTTTAAACATAAAAGCATCTTATCAGCCTCATAAATACATTATGCTAATGGCTGGATTTGAAAACATACTACACACACAATACAGAACTTTTGCTTCAGGAATAAAAGCACATGGAGAAATATCTATCTGGCTTTAAAAGTTAATTGGTAATTTATTCTGAAATTTATTCTACTATTATTTTTTGATGATAGAGCGTTCCATCATCAAAACTAAAGTTTAAAATATACACTCCACTTTCAGGTAAATTTATTTTGTATCGTTTTACTTTTTTAATATCATCAAAATATACTGTCTTTATCAGCTGACCTAATTCATTTACGACAATCAATGTAGCATTATTTACATTACTAAAATCACTAAGGTTCACATTTATCCAACCATCTTTTGTTGGATTAGGATAAATGGTTATAACATTATTACTTGTGCTTGATATTTTTACCACACGTACCATCGAATAGCTAAACGTACCATCTTTATCTAACAGTTTCAATCTGTAGTAATTTAGACCTGGTATCGGATTATTATCTATAAAATTGTAAGAACTTGAGTGATTTGATTCAACAAATCCTATTTTATTAAAATGGATACCATCAACAGAACTTTCTACATCATAACCAAAAAAATTAATTTCCGTATTAACCGACCATGCAACTAATACTTTATCACCTTCATAAAGTGAGGCATTGAAACTTATAAGTTCTACGGGTAAAACAGAGATTGAATTTCCAATGGAAAATTGACTAAAACCGGTCAAAGAAAGCCCCGAAGAAAACTCTACAGAACCTGTACTACCGGATTGAATCGAAATAAGATCTGCCATATCTATGGAACTGCCCCAAGCTGTATCTGCATTTGAACCGCGTTTATATAATCCGAAAAAGGATGGATTAGCTACATAAGCAGGTGTAATCGTATTTACATTATAAAACTTAACTTTATTTAATGCTGTAAAGGCTGCATTAGTACCATAATTTCTAATTACCCAATAGGATGGAGGCAAGTCTGGTAAAACCTGAGGTGCAGACAACAAATACGAAGGGACATTTAAACGGGTAACCACCAAATCGCCATTGGGATATGTTCCAGTAGCAGGAAAAATAAGTTCAACACCAGGCAAGGTAAAATCTTTAGCGCCACCTGTATTTATGTTCATTCGCTGGAATACTCCACCGCCAACCGGAGCAGATGAAATATCCGTTTTTATCGCTCCGCCAGAAAGAAAAACATGATTATTCCCAATTTTATCATAAGCAGGAGCACCTGCGCCTTCATTAAATTGATAATAGGCAATCAGAGATGCATCGTAAGATGGCAAAGAGCCTGCATTAGGATTGTTTCTGGTAAGATTCATTAACTCTCTAATTTCATTTTGCGATAATGCTCTATTATACATACAAACTTCATCTAATTGTCCGATAAAATTTCGGGAAGTATTTCCTCTGTCAATACCAAATTGAAACGACTGATTAAACAGCACAGGGTTATGCGTAGCTGTGCGTATGTAAGGGTTGCCATTTAAATAAATTGTGGCACTGGTGGGTGTTATCACTAAAGCCAAATGTGACCATTCGTTGGCAGGAATAGTGGGTCCGCCTGCCCAATTATAAGATCCGGCACCATCTGCCCAGTGATAACCAATTTGATTACTGTTTCTGAAATTCATACCTGTTGCTCCTCCATTGCCAGAAAAAATAATACCCGCATTACCCATTTGAATACCATTTGGTTTTATCCAACAACTTAATGTAATCGTATTTGTTGTAATATTAATTGCTTTTGACTGCTGAGCGTAATCGCCTACTGCTGTTAAGGTCAGTAATTTTCCGGGTATAGTATCCGGTTGGCAATCATTGCCGGTTATTTGTATTTTTTGCAAAATAGTTTTAGTGCTGCTGCCTTGCGCATTAGTTACAGTAAGCGAAAAATCATAGTTGCCAATGCCAGAATAAACTACTTTTGGATTTCTGACAGATGTAGAACTAACATAAGCTGCGCCTGGGAAACTCCATGTCCAAGTACCACCGGCTTGTTTAAATGCTGAATAATCTTCAAAATAGAATGTATCTCTTGGACAGGTGCTTTTCAATTTATCAACAGTTGGTTGTGCTACAGGTGATGCATCTTCATAAAAATCTACTTGCCAAATACCATGACCGGAGGCTGAACGTAATTTAGCATCACGGTAAAATGGCTTAACGTGGTCGTTATTAGATACCATGGGCAAACCATTATTAAAACTTACCCAATCGCTCATAGTGTTATTTCTGTAAAATACTTTTGCATTATCACCGGTGAGATATACGCCTCCGTCTGTGCCAAATTGATATATTACTTTTGTATAAGCTTGTCCATTTATAATGGCTGATGTTAAATTTGTCCAGGAACTGCCACCATTTACAGATTTAAAAATTCTATTATTGGAACTATTTGAAGGTGAAGTAATCCAAATAATATTTTCGTCAACTGCCGATATTGCGATAGAAATTCTATAACCTGATGCACCTGCCGGTAAGGCAAGGTCAACCCATGAAGCACCACCGTCAGTAGATTTTTTTAATCTGTAGGTTGAACCTTCCGCAGTTGCCAAATAGAAAACATCCGGATTGCTTCTGGAAATGACAAACTTTTTCACTCTTTGCAGTCCAAAATCAAATACTACAGACCAAGAGATACCACCATCTGTAGATTTATAAAGTATATTGCCATTTCCTACATAAATATGATTGTAACAGTAAGGAAAAAATTCCATTTCACTCATGTCTGAGCCATAGCCATCCTCGTTAGGATATTTTGTAAAATTAAAATTACTTAAGGCATCACTTCTGAGTATGGGTACTATCTTTGGTGTTATATCTGAAAATGCTATATAACGAGGTCGTCCAATCATATAATAGCCGGTAGGTGCTTCTCCACCTCCCAAACGGATGGCTTCACCAGATGGATAAGTTTCGCTTATTGCTGTATTGCCATTATGATATCTGCCACCGCCAACAATATCTTCGTTCCACCCTTGAGCAAAGCCCCACATATCTGAACTAAATATACCTTTCATTCTACATTCGGCATTTGCAGTACTCGTAAAAAAGTCTGTAGAATAAGTAAGCCCTCCGTCTGTTGCTATCCATGTTTCAGTATTAGTACAAATCATTTCTTGAATGTCCGGGTGAATACCGAATGCGCCGCCATACCCACCCATACGATTGAACGTTACGCCGCCATCTGTAGATTTATATGCAGTTGTAGTGGCAACGATAATGTCGTTGGCATTTGTTTGATTGGCAATAATATCTAAATCATAATATCCCTGTCCATTACTCATACCCAATGGTAAATTTGTCGTTCCTCCTAATCCGCTGGATTCTCCGGTACAAGTAGTATCCCATGTAATTCCGGCATCTGTACTTTTAAAAATATAGGGTTTAGAAATAGGTGTACTTGCTAATAAAACAGCATATACTATATTAGGATTAGCAGGTGTAACTGTTAATCGTCCACCACCATCTGTTACAATACCCTTATTGCTCCATCCTGTTGTAGTTGGAGCGAAAGTAAGTCCTCCATCTGCAGAGCGCCAAAACTCAGAGAAATTAGCTGATTTTCTTAAACAATACAAAATATTATCATCATCTGCTTTAAACGAAACATCAGGACATTCGGTATTCATGTTGGTTACTTGTGTCCATGTGTTAGCAGTGGCAGTTGCAGACAAAGTAGCTCCTGCCGGTCCGGTAAAATTCCATTGAAAAGCACCTGTTGTATTATTATTCCACGATGAAGTAACTATAAAATAACTTGTTCCTGCTGTGAGCGCAACCGTAATTAATGGGTCATCATTACAATTTCCACCACTATTGGCATCATCATCTGAATACAGATGATTTGCAGGAACACCGCACGGATTAGCCCCATTAAATGCATTCTGATAAACAGAAGCAAATCCGTCCCAGTCTGTACCTGGAGTACACATATAAAATGTATAACTACCAGTTGTAGATACAGTAAATGGGAAAATTTCATAGTACTGATTTGTACCCGCGGTAGCAGTACAAGTAGTACCCGTATTGTTTCTGTTCCATTTTGGTGATGTAGAGCTAAGTGTGCCAATATTAAATTCCGAATTTTGTGCTATGGTATAACTTCCTGCTGCTACTTTTCTATATAAACCAGTGCTGGTTGCAACAAATATTTCATTAGGGTTTGATGGTTTAATAATGATTGTATTCACATCGCCCCATGGCATTTGAGAGATGGTCCATGTAGCGCCACCATCATTTGTTTGCATTAGTTGGTTAGTTCGACCTGCATAAACGATATCAGGGTTGCTTGGGTCAATGGCTATGGCTGAACACGTACGAATAGGATAGTTAATAGTTACACAATTCCATGTTAATCCTTTATCTGTAGATTTGAAAATATTGCCGCTTTCAGGGCAAGCATATAATATATTGGGATTGGAGGGTGCAACAGCAAGAGCATATAAGTTAGATTGCCAAGGTGCTTTATTATTTGTGCCATCCCAATATGTTTCAATTGGTCCTATTAATGACCAGGATGAAGAAGGACCGGATAACTTATTTGCAGATGTATTGGACAGAACACTATTTTCACCGGTAATTACAATACTGCCATTGGGTTGTATATTTCTTTCTATACTTTTTCGCCATCGCTTGTAGTACAGCAAATAGATATCTTCATTTTCTTCTGCTAAGATATCTTCTTCCTTAATTTTTAATTTCTTAAATTCTTTTTCTACTTCTTCTTCGTATTCTTTTACTTCTTCATCGACATCAAAAATATTAAACTTAGAGAAATCTTTACTTTCATCATAAAAAAATGCAAACCACTCAGGTGTGGTATTTGATTTTGGTGGCAGATATTGTTTGCCTACTTTTTGAGCAAAAGTAGTATTGTAAATAATAACTATTAAAACGAGTGTAAAAAATCTAATCATGCCAGCTAGTTTAGATAAAAAGAAAGTTCATCAAAATTAGTTGATTTTATCAGAATTATGCATGTCAATTTTGAGTAATAACATTGCTTTAACTACTTCAAAAGTCATACTTAATAATATTATCCAAATTTCTTTCAGCTAAAGCTGTAATTGTTAAAGAAGGATTTACTAAAGCACAATTTCCTGGTAACATGGATCCATCAATGGCATACAGATGTTTGTACCCTTTTAAGCGCCCATAATTATCGGATGCTTTATCTAATACCACACCACCGAGTGGATGATAAGTGAATTTACTGGAAACACCTTCTGATATAAAAGTGGTATCTAATTGACTGCTGTTAGCGGTATTCATTCTATTGATAAAATGCTGCATAGCTTGTTTGGGCTGATCCATTCCATTTGTATTCCAGTTTAACTTTATAGCACCACTGGCATTATCATAACTGAATGTGCCTTTATATTCATTATAAGGCTGTCCTACCATCAATAACATTCTTAAATCCAAACCTACAGGAAAAATGTCTTGCATAGCAGTTAAGGGTGCAATTGGATTGGTAAAATCTAATACAGATAATGTTGGAGGACTTGTATGCATATTGCCGGTAGGTTTATTGATATTTTTTCGGATTGCAAATGCATTGCCATTCGTGCCGAATTGTTTCCCGACTTCATCATTTAAATTCTGAAGATTGCCATTTTCTCTGGCTTTCAGTAAGATTTCAGATGTGCCGATACTGCCTGCGCAAATAAATAAATGTGTGCATTGATGCGATGTAATTTCCAAGATATTTCCGCGTTCGTCAATTCTTTCTATGACGACAAGATATTTTTCTGTTTCCGGATTATAGTTGATATCTAAAACCTTTGATAAAGTTGTGATGGTGAGGTTTCCTGTCCCCAATGCATCTGCCAGATAATTCCTGTCTAATGAGTTTTTGATTCCGTTGTTATTGCCATAGAGCAATTCACCGTTTAAGGCTGATTTTTGTATGAGGTTTTGAGTTTCTTTTCGCCAAATATCAAAATTATAAAACGAATCGGCATGAACAACATTATACCCTGCGTTTAAAGCATGTTCTTTACAAACTTGTGCAAACTTGTAATGTATAGAATTAAATAAATCATCGGGCATTTTTGAAGCACTTAACATACTTCTTACCTTTGGGAAATACTTGTTTTTTAATTCCTGATAATTAATTGTATTTGAAATATACTGATTAAAGTGATTTTCCTGTGGTTCTAACAAAACACCGCCATTAGAGATAGAACCGCCACCCAAACATATATTTCTGTACACATTCATGTTTGTGAATTCTACTCGATCCAACACGCCTGTATATTTTTCAGACCAAGAAAGGTTGAAACCAAATGGCAATTCTGATGTTGTCTTTAACCACGTAGAGCGTTTGTCGGGAGGCAGGTTGGGTGAAAAGGTATTCGTACTTTGGGTAACATCATAGAATTTTCCCATTTCTACCAACATAGTATTTATTCCTTTTTCGGATAGGCGTAGTGCTGCCACAGAACCGCCAAATCCGGAACCAATTACAATAGCATTAAAATTAGAACCCGCTGTTGGCGTTGTATTTTTTTTACAAGACGACAAAGAAAACGTACTCCAGCCGAACAGAGAAGCGGATGCTAAAGTGGATAATCCTAAAAATCTTTTTCGTTTCATTGATTACATTTATTCGCAGTGTGTAAAATTACATATAAAACAGGCAGCATTTCATCTATCCATTTGTTGGTTTCCCTGTTATAAAACTTAGTGTCTGAATTTACGGCGAATGGAATATTTTCTTTGGTTAATGCACAGGAAACGAACTGAGAAAATACCACCTGTTCCTGTATTGAATAATCATTCCCGTCATTATAATTTCCCGGCATCCAAGCACCTACCCAAGTTTTGATTCCTGTCTTCTTTTCCCAATCTTTTGCAAATTTAATTTTTTGGAGTATTAATTCCTTTTCTGTACTTGTTCCGGTTGTCCACAGCTTTTTTGAATTCGTTTTTGAAGGACCGGATGCATAAAAATGCCACTCTGCCATTATGAAATTATTGTGATTGGTTGGGATACTCAAGTCCTTCAAATATTCAGGGTCAGAGCGAACAATCGGAGAAATAAATAGGATGCGTGTAGGATTTGTTTTACGTATTTCTGTTACGGCACTTTCATACAATTTATTTAATTGCGACTGGTTTTTATTCAAGGCATCTGTTACTTCTATCAGCAAATCAAAAGACAAAAAAGGTGAATAATCCTTATATCTTGTAGAAACGATTTTCCACCATTCTACAACTTTTTGCAGGTTGGCATCTGAAGGATTGTTCTTAAAATCATCGCCTTGATAAGCAATTACAGGAATTAAGGACTGCTGTATGCAGTCGTTCAGGATGATATCTAAATGTTTCAGCAATTGTTCATTGGCATTATCCTTTATACGAATTCGCACATGATTAATCCCTATTTTTTTAAAATCTGTTACAGTCTGTTTGGAGTAATATTGTACACCTTGGTCTGTTTTT
This sequence comes from uncultured Chitinophagales bacterium, assembly GCA_964451125.1. Taxonomy (GTDB): domain Bacteria; phylum Bacteroidota; class Bacteroidia; order Chitinophagales; family JADIYW01; genus JADJSS01. The sequence goes on along the minus strand of CAYVGM010000070.1, from coordinate 2,066 downwards.
GACCAGTCAACATCCAGTCCTTTTCCTAATAGCTGAGCATACTGAGTTGGAGTAATTAAATTTGAATTCGAGCTGACCTCTGTTTGATTTACAGTAGCTGTCGTCGTATGGTGTTTGTTTTTCTTTTTATTTTTTTTTGCAGATGCACAATTTAAAGGCACTGTAAATAGTATAAATATAATAATATATAAAATATATTTCATTTATAAGACGGTTGTATTGGTATAATTAAATTTTTATGTTGATATAGGTAAGTATCCTTAAAAATCATTGTTCAAAATATGATCCATACTTCGTTCAGCCAAAGCACCAATTGTAAGAGCGGGATTAGCGCAACAGCTAAACCCAGGCATTTGGCTGGCATCAATGCAATATAATTTTTGATAACCATTCAATCGTCCATAGCTGTCGCTGGTAACATTGCGGACGGCACCACCCAGCGGATGGTATGTAAAATCATTGGAAAATCCGCCATTACTCAGTAACATCGGGTTTACGGAGCCTCCGTTTACTTGATTCAGATGATTAATAAAATGTTTGGTAGCTTCTACTGCAGTATTTTGTTTTGTTTTGTCCCATATTAATTCTGCTTTCTCGTTGGCTGAGTTGTATATCCAATGACTTCTTTCAGCAAACTCTACAATAGTTAAATACATCAATGTTTTTATTTCAATACCCAATGGTAATGGAGCTTGTTCAGCCAGCAATGAACCGATGGGGTTATTCAGATCAGCCACACCAATAATAGGTGCCGTAGAGGCTTTAGCGCCGGTATTTTCATTTATAGTGCGCATCACCATAATATTCCCATTACTTCCCCAGCCACTGCCCAACTGATCACTTAAATTTGGCAATGTGTTTTTACTTCTCGCCTTCATCAGCATATTCATACTCCCAATTACGCCTGCAGTTACAAATAAATGTGTGCAGGTAAAAGTTAGTGTTTTTATTATATTCCCATTAACATCCAAATTATTTACATTTACTTCATATTTTCCGTTTGGTAATTGTCTGATTTCTTCAACTTTATGCTGTAATTTAATGGTTACATTTCCAGTGCCTACGGCATCAGCCAAATAGTTTTTATCCAAGCTTTTTTTACTCCCATTATTTACACCCAATATCATTTCGCCATTGGTTACAGATTTTGGTATTTGTCCGTTAAATTCCTTGCGTAACATATCCCAGTTAAATCCTGATGGAATATAGAAAATATTATATCCTGCACGTTCGGCTTGAGCTCTGCCTACTCTTGAAAAAAGGTAATTGGAGTGATTATACAAATCATCCGGAACGGTACTGACAGACAACATGGATTCGATTTTCGGATACCATTTTGTTGTCATTTCATCATAAGTTATATCCGGAAAATGAGAACTCCATTTAGCTCCAATGGCTCTGGGCAGCATAGCACCATAAACTAAAGATCCTCCACCTAAGCCTGTACCTCTGTAAATATCTATACTGGCATTACTCGTGGGGCTGTTTCTGTCTAACACGCCCATTTGTTTGCCTCCACTCATGGGAAACGGCATCTTGAGAGGCATTTCCAGATTTCCAGATTTCATCCAGGCTGCTCTGGTATCAGGAAAGAACTGAGGTGAAAAAGGTTTATTGCCATTGGAAGTGTCAAAACTTTTTCCCATTTCTAAGAGTAAGGTTTTTTTGCCGGCTTCGCCTAATCGCAATGCCGCTACTGAGCCTCCAAACCCTGAACCAATTACGATAGCTTCATAATCAGCATTTTCAGCCGCTGCAATTGTTTCTTTCTTACAAGAAGATAAACCAATGGTTGAAGATGCAATGGCCCCGGCATAGGCCATTGCACTCCATCCTACAAATCTTCTTCTGCTCAATTTGTTTGTGTTCATTTCAAATATATTATTTTGGTTTAATTAAAATTTTTATTTCTCCATTATAGCTTGAACTAATCTTTACAACATGAAATGTTGCATCATACGAATCAGTATAATCTGAAGTACCAGTAACAGTAAACTCATACCCATTAGGGAAAAAACGAGGTGGTATAAAAATTTCCGTTGGTTGATTTATCGCAGGATTATTTT
>CAYVGM010000069.1:5431-11186 GCA_964451125.1 uncultured Chitinophagales bacterium | reverse complement strand
TAGTGCCACAAAGAAAACTTAAGGATGAGGGGGGATTCATCCCAAAAAATTCATAATCTCTTACCGGAGATTCTAATAAAGACATGGTAGCAAAAGGAATATTGCCACTTCCGGGTGGAGCTACTCTTTGTGATTGACTAATTTTGGTTGTAGTACTGTCTGCAACCAGTTTGTTTAGTTGTTGACTGTTGCTACTTAATTGCTCTTTTTTACAAGCCATAAACATACCTGTTAATATCAACAAGTATAAAAATACGATTAATTTCTTCATGTTGCAAGGGGGCGGTAAGGTTAAAAATATTTTTTTGTCTAAAATTTAATTTGAAAAATATTAGATACTGTAAAATAAATATACTTTTTTGAAGTTTGAGTTTATTTATTAGTAGAAATATTTTACTTTTACGTTATAATATTCTACCATGCAACAAATAGGAGATAAAGTGAAGAAAATACGAGAGTTGAAAAATTTCACACAAGATTATGTAGCCAAACAACTTATATGTCATTGGCAAATTATTCAAAAATTGAGCGTGATGAAATTCAGCACACGATAGACCGTTTAGAAAAGCTTGCTGCTATATTTCAGCTAAAATCGTATTTAGATATCCTGACATTTGATGAGAAAAATCTTTTCAATATTCATAATAACCATAACGGATATATCAATAATTACAATGTTAATCTGGATGAAATTAATAATAAGTTAAGGATTTTAGAAGAACGAATAAATAAATTGGAAAACAAAAAAACTAAATAAGCTATTTGAAATACCCGCTTGCCTTCACCATCCATACCAGCTCACTAATCATCATGGCTGTTGCACCCCACAATGTTTTACCGTTGATGTCATAATAAGGTGCGTTGAGTTTAATACCGATAGCACTTTTTATTTGTTTTTCTTCAATTTTAGCAGATAAAAAATAAGCTACCGGAATTTCTAAAATTTGTTTTACCTCTCGTTCATCAATGTTAAAGTCAGGCTTCTTCACTAAAATACCAACATAAGGATAAACTAAAAAATTGCTGGCTAAAACATATAGCTCTGTCAATCCGCCAAGCACTTCAATCTGTTCAGGCGATACGCCAATCTCTTCAAAGGTTTCTCTCAAGGCTGTTGCCAAATAGGAGGTATCTCCTTTTTCAATCTTACCACCGGGAAAAGCAAGCTGCCCGCTATGTGCGCCCTTGTATTCATTGCGTTCAATCAGCAAAAGATGGGGTTGGTCATCAACGGGAAACAGCAATGCCATCACGGCACTTTTTTTTGCATTATACGGTACAGGGGCATCCAGTGCTTTTGAAATTTTGAGATAAGGTTTTAGAAGTTGTTGTGCAGGCTTGCCCGGGAGCTGTTGTGAAAATTGCATTTTTAATGCCGAAACAAACAGGTTGAACATAATACGAATGTAAGTGGAATTAAATTAATTCAACAATATTTTGAGATTGTCAAATAAAAATCTTACATTTGGTATAAAATAAATTCTTAATAATTTACGATATGAGAAAAGTCTATATTTTTCTGTTAATTCTGGCAATACTGCCAAGATGTAAAAAAGAAACCTATACTTCATCTGCAAATAAACCACTCACTACAATTGCGTTCGGTTCATGTTGTGCACAATATCTTCAGGATAAAAGTATCTTTAAGATGATTAGTGCTCAAAAACCACAATTATACATAGCAGGCGGTGATAACGTATATGCAGATTTCTTTGCATTGGCTCCCGGAACTCCCCAGTATATTGAAGGTACTTATAAGCAACTTTTTGCAAGCGGCTACTGGCAAGAATTCTTTAATTCAGTACCTATCTTACCAATCTGGGATGACCATGATACCGGTGAAAATGATGGAACCGCAAATAATCCGGTAAAAGGTTTTGCTAAAGAGATGTTTTTTAAATACTGGAAAATCCCTAAAGGAGCACCAAGACATAACCGTCCGGATGGAGGAATTTATGATGTGCAATATTATGGAGATGATGCCCATAAAGTACAAATCATTCTATTGGATTTGAGATGGAATCATACACCATATAAAGTTGCAGGTGCAGGTGCCGCACTTAACGGTTATGATACTATACTACGTCCGGATGCTACAATTTTAGGTGAAACTCAATGGCAGTGGTTAGAACAAGAATTATTAAAACCGGCTAAAGTTCGTATTATTATGTCCAGCTTGCAATTCAACGCATTGTATAGTGGTGGTGAAAACTGGGCAGTTTTACCTAATGAAAAACAAAAAATGTATGACCTGATTAAGTCCACCCAAGCTAATGGTGTAGTGTTTTTGAGCGGAGATGTACACTTCGCTGAATTAACTAAAACACAACCTGCAGGGATGTATCCTATTTATGATGTTACTTCCAGTGGACTAACCCATTGTGAGCGTAAAGTTGCAACAACCAATGATGCAATTCGTGTTGGAAATGGATACGGATGGCAGAATTATGGCATTATTCGCATCGACTGGGATAAATCACCGGTAGAGTTGAAACTGGAAGTTTATGGTAGGGCAGAGCCACAAAATGAGCCTAAGATTTCACACACTGTTACTTTAGATGAATTAAAATTCTGACGATTTAATAATTACTTGAATAAAAAAGAGGCGCATTGTCTGCCTCTTTTTTTATTTTTGATAATGGATATTTTTCAACAGACAGAATCTTTACTGCAAGAAGTTCACGATACTGCTATTTCATCAGCTGATGAATTAGAGAAATTCAGAATACGCTTCCTGGGAACTAAGAATGTATTAAAAGATATATTTTCGGAAATAAAAAATGTTCCGAATGATCGCAAAAAAGAGTTCGGTCAGCTGGTCAATTCAGTAAAGCAAGCTGCCGAAGAAAAGTTTCAGTCAGCTCAAGAATTATTCTCACAAACAAATGGCAAAAGTAATATAGCTATTGATTTGACATTGCCAGGAGATAATCTGGCATTAGGCGCACGACATCCTATCCAACTTGTAAAAAACAAGATTATTGAAATCTTTAATCGCTTAGGATTTGTTGTTGAAGAAGACCGTGAAATTGAAGATGACTGGCACAACTTCACCGCATTAAATATGCCCGAAGATCATCCGGCAAGAGATATGCAGGATACATTCTTTATCAATCTGAATCCGGATATCGTATTGCGCACACATACTTCTTCCGTTCAGGTAAGAGTGATGGACAGACAAAAACCGCCAATCAGGATTTTATCTCCCGGCAGAGTTTATCGCAACGAAACCATATCAGCAAGGGCTCATTGCTTTTTTCATCAGGTTGAAGGCTTGTATATTGACGAAAATGTATCATTTGCTGATTTATTGCAAACACTCGATTATTTCGTGAAAGAACTTTTCGGGCAAGAAACAAAAATAAAATTACGTCCTTCCTATTTTCCATTCACGGAGCCAAGTGCCGAAGTGGATGTTACTTGTTTTATTTGTGGAGGAAAAGGATGCAATGTCTGTAAATATACCGGCTGGGTTGAAATTTTAGGCTGTGGCATGGTTGACCCTAAAGTATTGGAAAACTGTAATATTGACTCCAAAAAATACTCGGGATTTGCCTTTGGAATGGGCGTTGAGCGTATTACCATGTTGAAATATCAGATTAAAGATATACGACTCTTATCGGAAAATGATATCCGTTTTTTAGAGCAATTCCGCACGGCTTAATTTTCTTCTTGCGTTTCATCGCGCATTAATCGTTCGATACGTTTATCCGGAATAAACCACATAAGTGCGATAACTAAATAAATGGCTGCGGATAGCTGCGGATACCGATAAGATAAAAATATACCCACAAGATAGCCAATCCACGAAATATTACCCTTGTAATCTGTACCGATAGCATTTGCTAAAATTGAATCTTGCCCGTGTGAATAAACAATAGTTCTTACTAAAAGCAAATGAGAACTTCCAGAAAGTAAAAATATAATTCCCATAAAGGCAACAGGTGCTGACCGGAAATGGGTTTCGCCCATCCATGCCGTAGCAAATGGCACTAAAGACAAGAAAAATAGTAATGCGCCATTGGCAAGTAATATTTTCCCATCTACTTTCTTTACAGTCTGAAATACGTGATGATGATTATTCTAGTAAATTAATATCATCATAAAACTTAAGATATAACTAAAGAATTTGGGTAGCATGGGAGATAAATCCTTCCACTCAAAACCTTCCGGCACTTTCAGTTCCAATACCATAATGGTTACGATAATTGCCAAAACACCATCACTAAATGCTTCTATTCTGCCTTTTTTCATAGGTTTTTATTTTTTTATTTCTTCTTTCGATATCTGTTTACCTTTGTCATAATGGGCAATCTTAATTAAATTCCCCAAAGAATCATAAAATTCAATCTTACCATCGTAAACATCTAAATCTTCAAAAAGCTCAATCTTGTTTCCGCTTGATTCTACCCTGCCGTTCATATAATATTCAGAGGCAGGTCCTTCAATCCTGCCTTCTTTAAATGTCAGTTTTTGTTTAAGTGTGTTGGCAGGTTGTTCATAGTAAAATGCCCATACGCCTTCTTGCAGATTATCCTTGTATTTGCCTTGCGATTCATTGCTGCCACTTTCATATTGTGAAACATAGTAACCATCCATGCGGTTCATTTTATAATTTTCTTTTGCCATCAACTTGCCATTAGGCCAATAGAGCCTGCGTTCCCCGTTTAATTTGCCTTCCACATAATTGGAAATTTCTTGTAGTTTACCATCGTCATAATAGCCTACGTATTTACCATCTTTTAATGATGGTTGTTTTTTTAAAACGGAATATTTTTTAACGACTGCCCCCTGATTGTTTTTTTCTTCTACTTCTTTTGTACGGCTACAAGCCATTACAAGTGCAAGTACTAACAACAGCACATTTAATTGAACGATAATTCTTTTCATTTTGATTTATGTTTATTTTTGATTCAAATTTCTAAAAAATATGACAGCTTTACAAGAACAGATTGAACTTGCATGGAACGACCGAACCTTATTGGATAAAAATGAAACAAGAGATGCTATCAATAAGGTAATAACGCTCTTAGACAAGGGCGAATTACGCACGGCAGAACCAACTGCAGAAGGATGGAAAGTGAACGACTGGGTGAAGAAAGCAGTAATACTCTACTTCCCTATACAAAAAATGGAAACAATAGAAGTAGGTCCTTTTGAATTTTATGATAAAATCCCGCTGAAAAGAAATTATGCTGAATTGGGTGTACGTGTAGTACCTCATGCCATTGCCCGCAAAGGTGCTTTTATACAGAAAGGCGTGATTATGATGCCGTCTTATGTCAATATCGGGGCGTATGTAGATAGTGGCACGATGGTAGATACCTGGGCTACCGTGGGCAGTTGTGCGCAAATAGGCAAAAACGTACACTTAAGCGGAGGCGTGGGAATAGGCGGTGTATTAGAGCCTGTTCAGGCAGCACCTGTTATTATCGAAGATAATTGTTTTATCGGGTCAAGATGTATCGTGGTAGAAGGCGTGCGTGTAGAAAAAGAAGCCGTGTTGGGTGCAAATGTCGTTTTGACTAAATCAACTAAAATTATTGATGTAAGCGGTGAAAAGCCTTTAGAATACAGGGGGTTTGTTCCATCTCGAAGTGTGGTGATACCAGGCACTATCCCAAAAGAATTTCCTGCCGGAACGTATCAAGTACCTTGTGCCTTAATTATCGGCAAACGCAAAGAAAGCACCGACACAAAAACCTCGTTGAATGATGCTTTGAGAGAATATGATTTGGCAGTTTAGGGGAAAGTA